>JBJMLY010000439.1:0-7549 GCA_045805025.1 Cytophagaceae bacterium
AGGTCATGAGCAGATCAGGAAAAAAAAGATTACATGCGCTATACAGAAAAGCGACGCCTGTTCCCATGGCAATGAGCGTATCCATATTCGCAGAGAAATGCATGGCTCTCTTCCAGGCATTTTTATAAAACTCGCTGCCAGACCAGAAAACGACAGGAACGGATAGTGCAAAAAGAATCCAGCCTGCATAAGGCATGGTATGCCAGAACATGGAAATGACGATTACCGGAACTGCGATCAGTAAAGCGGTAATCATTTTATAGGTTAAACGAGGATCGCTGTGATGATGTGCTTCATGATCAGAGTCCTGCTGCGGACTCATCAGTTCATAACCTATGCCCGATACGGCATCCTTCAGCTTCTGCTCTTCAGTTACCGAGCTGTCGTATGTTACCAGGGCTGTGTTGGAAGCAAAGTTTACATTGGCTTCCTTAACCCCCGGTAAAGAGCGCAGGATGGATTCTATGCTTTGAGCGCAGCCTGCACAGCTCATCCCGCGTATGGGAAACGTTTTGACCTTGAGCGTATGGATGTTATCTGAAGACATTCGGGAATAGGGTATATGCTTTAATCAGTATGCATAGAGCATAATACGTCCATGAAATTAAGAATTTCCCTGATCTTTCGGAAAACTACTTTTTAGCGTTGAGCTTGCGGAAATTCTTTTTGCCCTCTTCCAGGAAATCAAGGAAGTTAGGTACACTGGGATCATAGCCTATTGACTGAGATAGCCTGGTTTCGGTGAACGGATCCAGAAGCACATAATACGGTTGTGCATTTGTTTTGAATTTGCTGGCCTGAATTTCATAATTCACGTCGCCCAGCGTTTTTCCCGATTTATCTGATGGGTTCCATAATGTGCGGTCATCGACATACAAAGCGACGATCATATAATCATTATTCAGAATTTTCAAGACTTCCGGATCGGACCATACATTGGCTTCCATCTCTCTGCAGCTGACACAGCCATGCCCCGTAAAATCGATGAACAAAGGAACTCTTCTTTCTTTCGCACAGGCTATTGCCTGCTGATATTCAAAATATCCCTTGAGACCGTGAGGCAGCTTCATGCCTTTTGAATACCGGGGCTCATCGCAAAGAATTTTATGCTGGGTAGAAGAGGAAGGTCCATTGTTGCAACTGTATTCTCTGATGATCTCAGGCAGCGCAAAATCATGGCTTGCCATCGGAGGCAGGTATCCTGAAAGCATTTTCAAAGGCGCGCCGAACATTCCGGGAATAAGATACACCGCAAATACAAAGGCGAAGATAGCCAGGATAAGTCTGGGTACGCTGGTGACATGAGTTTCAGAATCGTGTGGCATTCTGATTTTACCTAAGAGATAAAAACCAAGTACAATGGACAAGACGATCCAGATGGCAATGTAAATATCACGGTCAAGAATGTTCCAATGATAAACCTGATCGGCAATGCTCAAAAATTTAAGGGCGAGTCCCAGCTCAATAATGCCCAACGTAACTTTAATGACATTCATCCACCCTCCGGATTTCGGCAGTGCATTAAGCCAGGAAGGGAAAATGGCAAAAATGGCAAAAGGAATGGCAAAAGCAGCTGAGTAAAAAACCATTCCCAGAATCGGTTTGATCGCTTGTCCTCCCGCGGCCTCGACCAGTAAAGCCCCTACAATGGGAGCCGTACATGAAAATGAAACGAGCACCAGGGTGAAAGCCATGAAGAAAACTCCATAATAACCCCCTTTGTCTGCCTGCTTATCAATACGGTTCACAAAGGCGGCCGGAAGTGTGATTTCAAACAAACCAAGAAACGAGAGGCCGAAGAATATAAATACCACAAAGAAAATTACATTCGGCAGCCAGTGCGTACTGATGACGTTGGCAAGCCCGGCCCCAAAGATCATACCTACCAGGGTAAAGATAAGTATGATGGATATACCATAAATAATTCCTTTGCGTACCGCCTGACCCTTTGTGAGACTCGCATTGGTAAAAAACGTAACCGTGAGCGGCACCATGGGAAACACACAGGGTGTGAGCAGAGAGACCAATCCGGAAATAAATGCAATGACCAGGAAATAGATCAGGGACTGCTGCTTTCCTTCTCCGCGGTCAATATATTCTATAGGCGTATTTTGAGTACCTTCAACCGGATTATTCTTAACAGGTTGTTCTGTGATAACAGGGCTTTGGGTGGTATCAACCGGCTGATTAAGCTGCTTCTTAAGCTCAAGAATGATCAGCTCATTGATACTATCTCGCTTTAAAAGATTGTCGATTTCTTTGTTCAGTCTTTTATCCTCAACCTTGTCCTGGGAACAGCCGGTATTGGCTGCCGCCGCAAGCACCAGGAAAAAAACCAGGCAACGATACAAGCAGAATTTCATTTATTGAGTCCCTCCGTTCTTTTTGATATAATCTCTGAGATATTCGCGGGTAGGATCTTTTCCCTTTTCATCTTTTTTAATAAGAGCCTGCTTGGATTTTTCGAGCTCTTTTAAACGCTGGCTGGGATTAGTTACAGTGGGAGTGTTTGTTTTAGTATCCGGATTTTTGGCGGTGCTGCCGCTGTCGGGCTTCACAATTAATGAACCTGTGACTTTAATGGTGTCGAAAATATATTTTTCCTTGACCTGCACGCAAAGCCCATTCACATGGGAACAAACCTGACCTTCTACTTTTACTGTAATCACGGGCGAAGGGCCGGTAATAGTAAGCTTCTGGGTAAATTTAGCTTTTATGGTAAATGTCTTGATATTTCCCTGCCAGATCTCATCGTATTTTTCCTTGGCACCGATGGCTTTGAGTTTGCCTGACTGCTTAAAGTCAGGGCCTTCGAAGGTAATGACAGCGAAAGGAGCATCGAGCTTAGGGTCGTGATCGCTTGAATACAGATACCAGCCTTCATCGATATCCGCTTCAATCGTAATTTCTACGACTTCCCCGATCTTCGGTGCTGAATTCGAAATTGTAAATTTCCATTGAGCATGCTTCTCTATCTGGGAGAAAGCGCTAAAGCTTAAAAAGATCAAAAGGAAAAATAAAGACCTGCTCTTCATCATTAAAAATTTCCTGAAAATACTACAAATTCCGTGTTCAAAGAAACGCCTTTATTTTTTATTTAGTTCTGCATAATGCTTATAAAAAAGCACAATCGTCTCAATTCCTTTAAAATAATTGAAAACCTGATAGCTCTCATTGGGAGAATGGATGGCGTCGGAATCAAGTCCGAAGCCCAGCAATACCGTTTTTAGTCCAAGCTCTTTTTCGAAAAGACTGACGATCGGGATGCTTCCGCCTTCCCGCATCGGTACAGGCACTTTACCCCAGGCTTCTTCAAAGGCCTTGCTGGCCGCTTTGTAGGCCAGTGAGTCGGTAGGAGTCAGGGCAGGTTCGCCTCCATGGTGCGGCTTGACGGTCACCTTAACACTTTTAGGAGCGATGGATTCAAAATGCTTTTTGAAGAGCTCTGTAATCTTCGCCGATGACTGGTTCGGCACCAGTCTCATAGAAATCTTGGCCGAGGCTTTGGATGGAAGCACTGTTTTGGCGCCTTCGCCGGTATAGCCTCCCCAGATTCCGTTCACATCCAGTGTAGGACGAATCGAAACACGCTCCAAGGTGGAGAATCCGTTCTCACCATGCACATCGGCAATATCAAGTTCTTTCTTATAGGCATCCAGGCTGAAAGGAACCTGCGAAAGCTGCTTACGCTCTCCGGCAGACACTTCCTGAACGTCGTTATAAAAACCGGGAATCGCGACCCGTCCGTTCTTATCATGCAGGGAAGCGATCATTTCGCAAAGTATATTGATCGGATTGCCTACCGCGCCTCCGTACATGCCGGAATGAAGGTCTCTTTTCGGACCAACCACTTCGACTTCGAGATAGCTTAGTCCTCTGAGACCGACCGTAATGGACGGACACTCATTGGAGAATATGCCTGTATCTGAAATCAGGATCACATCGGCTTTTAGCTTCTCTTTGTTGGCAGAAACGAACTTACCGAGATTGTCGGAACCTATCTCTTCCTCCCCCTCAATCATGAACTTCACATTGCAGGCCAGGGAATTATTCTTAAGCATGGTCTCCAGAGCCTTCACATGCATGTACATCTGCCCCTTGTCGTCGCAGGCTCCCCGGGCATAGATTCTTCCGTTCCTGATCTGTGGTTCGAAAGGAGGAGTTTCCCATAACTCATAAGGATCAGCAGGCTGTACATCATAATGCCCATATACAAGGATCGTCGGCAGTTTTTTATCGATGATCTTCTCCGCATAGACCACAGGGAATCCGGCCGTCTGACACAACTCGGCTTTATCGGCTCCGGCTTTTACCAGGCTGTCCTTTACAAACTCAGCGGTTTTTATAACATCTCCCTTGAATTTGCTGTCGGCGCTGACAGAGGGGATCTTCAGCAGCTCGAAAAGCTCGCTGAGAAAGCGGTCTTTATTCTGTTCTATGTATTCCATGTAGATTCGAAAAAATTAAATTACAAAATAAAATCAATATGAAGGGAAACTCCATACCTCTTTTAATGTTCTGAAAAACGATCTTTTAAGCCCGCCAATCCCTGCAGTCCACCTGTATGAAGAGCAACGAGGCGCTGACCTTCCTTAAAAAAGCCTTTTGAAGCCAGATCATAAATTCCGTACATCATTTTTGCTGTATAAATCGGTTCAAATGGAATCTGGTGTTTTTGCTCAAGTCCGTTCATAAATTGCAGCAATGACTGGTCTGTTTTTGCATAGCCGCCGAAATGATAATCCGTGTTGATGCTCCAGTTCCGGTATGATTTTGCTTCTTCGCTCAAAAGATTTCGCACCTCCTCTTCCAGAAAGCTTCCGTTTTTCAGCACCGCGAAACCTAAAGCCTGCGATTTTCCTTTCAGCCCGGCTACCAGCCCCGCCAGCGTTGTGCCCGTGCCGCATGGGCAGCAGATATAATCAAAAGGAATATCGATTTCCGGGATGATCTCCGCGCAGCCCATGGCACCCTGAATATTAGCCCCGCCTTCGGGAATGATATATGGATCCTCCCATCTGAGACGGAGCTTTTGAATGAAATCGGCTTCGTTCTTTTTCCGGTATTCATCGCGGTCAATCAGCTCAAGTTCCATCCCGCATTTTCTGGCAAAGCTCAGCGTGGGATTTTCTTCAGAAGCATCTTTTCCGCGAATTATTCCTACCGTTTTAAATCCAAATTCTTTCCCCGCAGCAGCCAGCGCATAGATATGGTTTGAATAGGCGCCCCCAAAGCTCAGCAGCGTTTTCTTTCCCTGTTTCTCCGCTTCCTTCAGATTGTATTTAAGCTTACGCCACTTATTGCCGGAAATTTCTGAATGGATCAGATCGTCTCTTTTGATGAACAATTCTATTCCCTTCTGCTCAAACAGCGGCTCACTGATTTTCTGTAAAGGCGATATAATCCTGAGATCTTTCAGCATCCTGAATTGTTTAATGCTTAACTTGCTAAGCGAAGGCAATTTACTACATAACAAATAAGTCCGATGTCGGAAGAAGAAGAAATCGAAAAAGCAGAAACAGAAGATGGCGACAGTGATCTTTATGAACATTACAGAATCACGGTAGATAAAGGGCAGTCGCCCGTTAGGATCGATAAATTCCTGATGGACCGGATTCCCAATGCCACTAGGAATAAGATTCAGGCAGCCATTAAAGTCGAAGCCGTGCTTGTCAACGGTGCCGGTATTAAGGCCAGCTACCAGATCAAACCTTCGGATCTGATCACCATTTCACTGCCCCATCCTCCCCGGGAAGATGTGGTTGTGCCTGAGAACATTCCTTTGAACATTGTCTACGAAGACGATGCCCTGCTGGTGGTCAATAAAGCAGCAGGAATGGTCGTACATCCTGCCTATAATAACTGGTCGGGAACCCTTGTCAATGCCCTGACATACCATTTTAATAACCTGCCCACGCATCAGAACGGAGAGGGAAGGCCCGGACTAGTACACCGCATCGACAAAGACACTTCCGGTCTTCTGGTGATTGCCAAGACCGATCTGGCTATGACCCATCTGGCCAGGCAGTTTTTCAAACACACCATTGAGCGTACTTACATCGCGATCGTTTGGGGAGAGCTGGAGAAAGAAAAAGGAACGATCAATGTCAATCTTGGCAGAAGTCTGAAAGACCGCCGGATAACGGATGCGTTCCCCGATGGAGATAACGGGCGGGTAGCTATTACCCATTACCAGCTATTAAAGAGGCTGAGGTATGTGTCGATGGTGCAGTGCAATCTTGAAACGGGAAGGACCCATCAGATCAGAGCTCATATGAAATACCTGGGTCATCCGCTTTTCAACGATGCGACCTACGGCGGAGACAGGCCTCTGAAAGGAACGGTCTTCAGCAAATACAAACAGTTTGTGGACAACTGTTTCAAGATCCTTCCCCGGCAGGCGCTGCATGCGAAATCACTAGGATTCATTCATCCGACCACCAATAAATTTATGCAGTTCGACTCGGAATTACCCGATGACATGAAGCAGCTGATCTCCAAGTGGGAGAAGTATGTGGAGTATGAATAGCTACTTTTAGTTTCGTCATGCTGAGCGGAGTCGAAGCATTGCATCGTTAACATCCAACCCTTCGACTTCGCTCAGGGTGACAAAATGATTATGTTTAGTCCAGGCATCCGTTTCATGATCATCTGCATGCTGCTGATCACCAGCATGCAGCTCCTGGTAAAGGCTTTGCCGGAAATACCCGTTAGCGAGACCATACTTTTCCGCTCGGTCATTTCATTTGTTCTTTGTATAATCATCTTAAAAAAGAAAAGGATCGGACTGCAAGGAAAAAATCCGTCTTTACTGATCCTGCGGGGTGTATTCGGCGCTGCATCTTTACTGGCTTTCTTCTATACTATTCATCACATTCCTCTGGGCAGCGCTATTACTATCTCCCATCTTTCCCCTTTTGTGATCGTCCTTCTGGCGCATATTTTTCTGGGAGAAAAGATGAGAAAGGTACAATGGCTGTTTTTCGTGCTTTCCTTTGCCGGAGTTCTGCTGATCAAAGGCTTTGACAGCAGGATCAGCGGCTTCGACCTGATCGTGGCTTTATCGGCAGCGGTATTTTCAGGCACAGCCCATTTTATGGTACGTGCCATCCGGAAAGACAACAACCCATGGCTGGTGATTTGCTACTTCTCTGCGATCTGCATTCCGATTGTATTACCCTTTGCTGTGATGAACTGGATCTTGCCCGACCTAAAAGAGCTGCTGGTATTACTGATGATCGGAATGCTTTCACACTTCGGACAATACTTCCTGACCCGGGCTTATAGCGAAACGGAAGAAACATCGAAAATCTCCATCATCTATTATGTGGGAATAATTTTATCCATTGCAGGAGGATATTTCTTTTACAACGAAGCCTTTTCCCCCTATGTCTGGTTTGGGTTTGTACTGATTTTATCAGGGGTCTTCTTTAGCCTGAAATTCAAATAATCTATCTTATTTTATCGGCTGACATATCTCCGGCCATTTTCATCGATAAGACGATTAATAACAAAACAAAGACTTAATTCTCATAATATGACTAAAGGA
>JBJMLY010000440.1:0-7251 GCA_045805025.1 Cytophagaceae bacterium
CCGGCGGCCGGAGCCGTGGCGCGGCTGACGACAGCAAACGGCGGCACGAAGTTCCCGCCAGGGCGCTAGCGCTGCCACCATCGTTTGGGTTTCTCTGGTGCCCGGGTGTGAACCGATGCCTTCGCTGCCGCGTTCAGCTGCTTAGTTGGCTCATGGTCATACTTATTGATCAAAACCTCTTTGCCTATGAAAGCCGGTCTGGTACCTGTATTGCTTTTAATCTTAGTATCTTCTTCCCTGAACGCACAAGAGTTGGAAGGCCCTCCTCTCGACAGTCTTGTGGGTGTGCGCTGGGATCCAAAAACAGACACGTTTGAAAAAATGAACAAATACAGCTACACGTATGATAATAAAGACAGGCAGACGAGCAGCAAGAATGAAAACTGGTATCAGGGAGAATTGTCGATCTGCAGCAGGAATATCTACACGTATGATTCGACCGATAAAATGGTCAGTAAGGAATATCAGAAACTGAAGGATGGGGACTGGATCGGAGAGGAACTTGAAACATACACCTATGACCCAATGGGCAGATTGCTGATACGGCTGAGCGATAAAGATTCCAAGCAAACCTACACATACAACAAGCAAGGAAAACAGAGCAGCGAAATGGATCAGGCATGGGAAGATGACAAATGGAAAAATATCCTGTATACAACCTGGGCCTACGATCTTAATGGAAAGATGATCAAAGAGGTTAAGAAAGGAATTTACGATGAGCAAAACCTGTTCACTTATGATGCTAAAGGTATACTGATCAAGAAGACCTATCTAAAATGGAATGGTAAAGACTGGAATAATAATTCATGTAACGATTACACATACGATCTTCAAGGCAATATAATAAAGGACTCTTACTCTAATTGGGCGGGCGGTAAATGGCAGAACACAGAACAGACAACCTATACGTATGATGGAAAAAAGAATATGCTCAGCCAGCTGCAACAGGAAAAAAAAGACGGCAGCGGCTGGGCCAATATATCCCGGCTAACCTTTGCTTATGACGCCAACAATCATGTTACAAGCACGCTCAGAGAAGACTGGAAAAATGGTAGCTGGGTCAATTATAAGAAAGAGCTTTTCACGTATGACAAGGAGGAAACTCTGCTTTACTATTCAGAGATCATGTGGCTACAGGATAGCTGGAAAAAAACAGATGAACATAAGTACAAAGCTTATTATCATATCAGAAAATAAATCAGTTATGAATCTAACTAATTAGGTCAAGCCTATAATTTTTTTATTTCTCCGCCTGCCCCAGTGAAAACCAATTTCCTGAATCGTCTTTAAATAAGGCTTCTGTGCCATAAAATTCTTTTTTAGGCGCTTTGGTGAATTCGACGCCTTTGGCTTTCAGCTCTTCGTAAGTGGCAAAAATATCCTGGCAGCTGAATACGCCGAAACCGAATGTTCCTTTTCTGACAAGATCCTTCATTGCTTCAGCGGATTCCTTCGTAAACATCATACCTTCTTTGATTGGCATCAGGGTAATTTCAAAATCTTCCTGATCGGGCGGACATACCGTTAGCCAGCGGGCATCAGGTCCCATGGGCGCATCGGTAATTACTTTAAAACCCAGCTTCTTTGTGTAAAAATCAAAAGCGCTGTCCTGGTTGAGGACGTAGACGCAGGTATGGCTCATTTTTGAAATCATATCAGAATGTTTTAGTGAACAAGGGTTAAAACTACGCAATGATTAAGAGCTTCTCTTCTTCAAAATTGCTTTTCTGCCCTCCAGCCGTTCATTTCCGCAAAACAGCCCGGCACAAACTGCAAAGGAGCTTTAGCGATCATCTGCTTACGTTTCAGTTCATACGCTCTGAATGCCGAAGGTGTAAGGGCATTAAATTTTCTAAAGAGTGCGGAGAAAGATGAGATACTGTCAAATCCTACTGTAAAACAGACTTCCGACACAGACATTCCGCTCTTCATCAATTCCCCGGCATGAGCAATGCGAACGGAAGTCAGGTATTGATGGGGTGTTTTACCATAGGCCGCTTTAAACAGCCTGATAAAATGAAATTTTGACAGCATGGCTTCGCCGGCAATATCATTCAGATTAATCTGTTCAGCATAATTACTGTCAATAAAGAGCTTTGCCTGTACGATTCGACGGTAGAGATATATTGGGGGAAAGCTCTGCTTTTTGTCAGTCATAATCAGTCCTTATTCCTCCACCATCTTGTTAATTTTTGGCTGGATGATCCAGATACCGATAGGATAAAACCAGATCAGAAAAAATTCTCCTGCAAAATCACTGAAAGAGACTTCTTTTTGCAGCTCTGCCGTTTTTAAAGTTTTTGCCGTGAAATACAGAATATAGAACATGCAGAACATGGAAAATAAATGCATAGGCATAATGATTGCGAAAGCGCCTCCGATCAAAGCCGGATGAGGCGGCGCATTATGACCCATAGTTTCTCCAATCGTTATAACTCCAAACAGGATAATGGATGCAATGTATATGACCGGAATGAAAAAGAAGATCCTGAACTTCCTGACTTTCATCGTTACATGTGCAGGTAGTTTTTTCTGCAAACCCATAGCCACCGACCAGAACCAACTATAAAAGACAGCCATAAAAAGAATCATGATCAGGGGAAAAAACTTCATGTAGCTGAAGAGGGAGGATGGATCGGGATGTTCCCTCGACAAGGATTTCGCGATCATCGTTCCCATCATGATAAACTGAAACAGCATAGGGAGCCCGAAGGTCAGAATAAACAGCTGCCAGTGTTTTGCTTTAAAAAATTTCTCTATCATGACTTCTAAGGTTTATTTATGAGAAATAATTACTGCTGCAACATACATGATCACATAACTTAAAATAATGAGAGCGCCCAGTATGTATAATATCACAGGGAAACTTATTACTTTCTTGTCTCCCCTGTTGAGTATAAAATAGAGAATGGACAATGGAATCATATAAATGCATCCTACTATAAGGACAAGAAGCAGATGGGTAAATATAAAATTCTGCATAGATTCAATCAATTCATGAATCCCGCTTACTCACTAAAAAGACTCCCCATCTGGGCCGGAGGTACAACGTTGAGGTGCTTATAGGCAATCTGGGTAGCTTCGCGACCGCGTGAAGTTCTTTTCAGATATCCTTCCTGGATTAAAAATGGCTCATACACCTCTTCGATCGTTTCGGCTTCCTCGCCGCAGGCCGTAGCAATCGTGGAAATTCCTACAGGACCGCCTTTAAACTTATCAATGATGGTCATAAGAATCCGGTTATCCATTTCGTCCAGTCCGTTATGATCTACATTCAGAGCTTCCAGCGCCATCTGCGCGATATCCAGCGTAATCACGCCCTTCCCTTTTACCTGGGCAAAATCGCGGGTACGTCTTAAAAGGTTGTTGGCAATACGCGGGGTACCTCTGCTTCTTCTGGCGATCTCATGCGCCGCCTTCTCATCAATGGGCGTTTCCAGGATGGATGCCGATCTTTTCAGAATAGAGCTCAGCAATTTTGAATCGTAATATTCCAGCCTGGCGTTGATACCAAACCTGGCACGCAAAGGAGAGGTAAGCAGACCTGCCCTGGTGGTCGCTCCGATCAATGTAAAAGGATTAAGACCTATTTGTACACTTCGCGCATTCGGACCTGAGTCCAGCATGATATCGATCTTATAATCTTCCATCGCCGAATACAGGTATTCTTCTACCACAGGATTCAGACGATGGATCTCATCGATGAACAGCACATCGTTCTGATTGAGGTTGGTAAGAAGTCCGGCCAGATCTCCGGGCTTTTCCAATACGGGCCCCGAGGTGATCTTGATAGCTGACTGCAGCTCGTTGGCAATGATATACGAAAGCGTAGTTTTACCGAGTCCGGGAGGGCCATGCAGCAATACGTGATCCAGCGCTTCTCCCCTCTGTTTGGCCGCCATTACAAATACACGCAGATTGGCCAGGATCTTCTCCTGTCCGGTAAAATCTTCAAAGCTAAGCGGTCTTAAGGCCTTTTCTATTTCCTTTTCCCCGGGCGTCAGGTTCTCTCCTTCTCCTTTTAAATAATCTTCGCGCATAGTTGGGTCCCGGAACCGGGATCATAGGTTTATTATACTAATTTACAATTTTCGGCAGACATTCTCATCATTATCCAGTAACTTTGAGCAAAATGGGGTTAAATGAGTATTGATCAGAAAGACTGGTTCAGCGAGTGGTTCGACTCCCCTTATTACCACATATTATATAAGCACAGGGACGAGAAGGAAGCGGAATCGTTTATCAATAAGCTTATCTCTTACCTTGGCACCCGTCCCGATGCACTGATCATGGATCTGGCCTGCGGAAGAGGAAGGCATTCGATCTACCTGAATAAAAAAGGGTATAACGTCACCGGAATCGATCTCTCTCCCCATAGCATCGCTTATGCCAGGCGCTTCGAAAATCCCCAGCTGAAATTTTTTGTGCACGATATGCGCGAGGTTTTTCAGTCCTCGGCTTTTGACCTGATCCTGAATCTTTTTACCAGCTTTGGGTATTTCGACCGGGAAGAGGACAATTACAAAGCGATCCGTTCACTGGCTGAATCTTTAAAAAAAGACGGACTTGCTGTAATTGACTTTATGAATACTGCCAAGGTCCTGGCCGGACTTATTGACGGAAAAACAATGACAATAGAAGTGGATGGCATAAAATTCAACATAAAAAAGAGGTTGGAGAATGACTTTATCATCAAGGACATCCGCTTTCATGCCGATGGCAAAGAGCATCATCATATAGAAAGGGTAAAAGCGATTACCAGGGAAGATTTTATAAAATATTTTAACTTTACCGGACTCTCTGTCATCCAGATTTTTGGAGATTATCAGCTGAATGACTATTCGGAAGACAAGTCTGACAGAATGATTTTTACGCTGAAGCACAAGTCCTGAGACGCTATGGAATTAAACCTCTTCATACTTTTTTTATCCGCCGCCCTGGCAGGGATTTCGGTATTCTTTATTCCGAATCTGAGCACGCGCCGGTTTAAAACAGTGCTTGCTTTCAGCGGAGCGTATCTGTTTTCCATCACCGTTATTCATATTCTTCCGGAGCTCTTCCACGAAACGCATGACATCCGGCTGGTAGGTATTTATGTGCTGATCGGATTTTTCCTTCAGTTGATCCTTGAATATTTTTCTTCGGGCGTGGAGCACGGACATATCCATGTGCATGAAGAAGATAAGTCGGTCATGCCCTATTCAATCCTGATTTCTCTCTGCCTGCATGCTTTCCTCGAAGGAACCCTTCTTACACATCCTTCCCACAGCCATGGACATGAAGAAGTTCAGCCATTACTGTATGGATTGATATTGCATAAGATCCCCGAAGCTTTCGCGCTGATGTCGGTACTGGTATACAGGCTTGAAAAGAAGGTACTGGCAGTGATTTTTCTTTTGATTTTTTCCGCAGCCTCTCCGCTGGGTATGATCCTGAGCAATGTTTTTTTGAAAAGCGATCTGCTGTCCGGGGACTGGTTTAACTTTTTGTTTGCCCTGGTCGCCGGAAATTTCCTTTACATATCGACCACTATCTTTTTCGAGACCAGCCCCAACCATAAATTCAAAGCCAGAAAGCTCCTGATCGCCGTTCTTGGCGCCTGCTGCGCGGTACTGGCGGAGTATATACTTTAATAGTAGTGCGTCATGTGTAGTGAGTAGTGAGCTTCGTAATATTTTAGCCTACTCTTATTTTACCAAACCCATTACTCTTCATCGGCTGTCATCCAGCGTACTCGAAGAATCCAAGCCTAAATAATACCAAGTTCTTCTAACCAACCATGTTTTGACCAGGCTGAGCATAACAAACAGATCCTTCGTTCCTCAGGATGACAATAAGAGTAAGATGTAAAGCGAACATCAAAGGTCTGTATTGTTCTTCTGCTATCCACTGTCATCCTGAGCGTAGTCGAAGGATTCAAGCTAAATAATACCAAGTTCCTCTCCCAACAATGGTTCTACCACCTTCAGTATAGACATAAAAAAGGGCCTGCTTTCGCAGGCCCTTTCCCTTTACTTATCTTAACTTAATTCTTATAATTTAACCATTTTAACGACCTGCAGCTTGCCTGCATAGCTGATCTGCACCATATAAACTCCGGTAGCAAGATCTTTGCCGAGTACGACATCTTCGTTGGTATAGTATTCATTGTTCACAAAGACCGTGTTACCTTTCACATCCATCACTTTAATCGTCATCTGAGTTGTTGACATGCTGCTGATCTTAATGGTAGTCTGCTCAAAGAACGGCGATGGATACAGCACATAAGAGTCGCCTCCCAATCCGCTGGATATACCGGTCGCACCGGTAGAAATGGTAGTCGAAGCCGTAGTCGGAGCACCGAAAGGATTGGTTTCTGTTACAGAAATTAACCCTCCGCCAGGACCGAATGTAACAGTAACACTGCTGCTGTCCGGACCGCTTGCCCCAGTCACTACTGTTCCAGCGGGGAATGTCCAGTGATAGGTTGAAGCCGGGTTAGGCGGAGTTACTGAATACGTTACACCAGGCTGGTTCGGCGATACGGTTGTCGGACCAGTGATGGTATTGCTGCCTGGGGCGCTGCCCACGCTGATCACTACATCATCTGTAGATGGTGTACATCCTCCGTTGGTAATTGTCCAGCGGAATGTATTGGCACCCACACCCAGACCGGTTACGGTTGAACTTGCATTACCGGATGAAGTAATCGAACCTGACCCACTTACCAATGTCCATGTTCCTGAACCTGCCGAAGGATTATTACCTGCAAGCGTAGCGCTGCTGGCCGGTGAAGTAATGAATTGGTCAGGACCTGCATTCGAGGTGGTGATTCCTCCGGTTACCGTGATTGTAACATCGTCGGTAGAAGAAGTACAAACACCATTGCTGATTGTCCATCTGAGTGTATTGCTTCCTGTTGATAATCCTGAAACCGTGCTGACAGGATCGCTTGCGTTGGCAAAAGTTCCTGTACCGCTGATTACTGACCATGTTCCGTTTCCTGCGGAAGGTGTATTTCCAGCCAGAGTAGTTGCGGTCGCACATATTGTCTGATCCGGACCTGCAGCAGAAGCTGAAGGCACAGGAGTGAACGTAATCGTTACCTGATCACTTACAGAGAGACAAGATCCATTTCCTGTAGTTGTTAAAGTTAAGGTCACGCTACCATTGTTAATCTCTGTAACTGTAGGAGAATAAGTAGCAGTAAGTGTGTTTGCGTTGGCTGTGAATGTTCCGGCTCCTCCTGTCCATGTTCCTCCTGTTGCTACA
>JBJMLY010000441.1:0-3996 GCA_045805025.1 Cytophagaceae bacterium
AAGATGCAGTAGAGTTTTTAATGAACGATCCTGAAACCGATGCCATTGTGATGATCGGTGAAATCGGAGGAAGTTATGAGGCTGTCGCTGCCAAATACATTAAAGAATCAGGAAATAAGAAACCAGTAGTAGGCTTTATTGCCGGACAAACTGCCCCTGCGGGAAGAAGAATGGGCCATGCCGGTGCTATTGTGGGCGGTGCTGATGATACAGCTGCTGCCAAAATGAAGATTATGGCCGATTGCGGAATCTTTGTCTGCGAATCACCTGCCGATATCGGAGCTACGATGATCAAAGCCCTTGAAAAATCAAAAGACAAGAAAAAAGAAAAAATGGCCTAAAAACCATATTGGTCTATAAGTGCAAAATCCCCGGTTTTTACAAATCGGGGATTTTTTTTGATTATCAGGCATTTACTTTTAATATGTTGTTTGGTTAGATTCCTTTTCACTTCATTCGTCTAAAATCCCCCCAAATTCTCTGGTTTTTTCCCCCTCCGGTTCGTATTTAATCGTATATACAATGTCATTAAATTTATATATAATATTAATAATCAATTCAAATACAGTTTATATATAAATAAAGTTATATTTTATATTTAATTAATATAGTTATGAATAGATTTTTTATTTCCCTTCTTTGTTTTAGCATGAGTTATGGGTTTTCTTTTGCCCAGAATTTGTCATTTTCAGGTGGCAATGCTCACTCTATAATGCTATGTGGAAATGGATTTGTATACACCTTCGGATCCAATAACAACTCAAAGCTGGGTACTAACAATGCCCAGGTCGAAAGCTATGCTCCGGTGCAGGTATTGAGAGGCGCTCAGGCTGGTCCTGACCCTACCTATCTTAGTCAGATCAAGCAGGTGGATGCTGGTAGCGGTGGTCATAACATAGCACTGGACTGCAGCGGTGGTGTTTATACCTGGGGATGGAACGCGGCCGGGCAGCTGGGTGATAATACCAACACCGACCGGGCAATTCCTGTCAAAGTGTTAAAAGGCAATCAGACCGGTAATGCGACAGCCTTCCTTAATAATGTAGTTTATATTACCGGCGGTAATGACAATAGTTATGTGATTTTAGGTACAGGAGAGGTGATGAGCTGGGGGCAAAATACAAGCGGACAATTGGGGGATGGCACCACAACCAATAGGCTTACACCTGTTTATGTACAAACCAGTGCTGGAGTGAATCTCACCAATGTTGTGCAGATCGACGGAGGAGATGACTTTGCAGTAGCATTGAAGTCCGACGGTACTGTATGGACATGGGGGTTTGACGGCAATAAAGCATTGGGACTAAATGGAGCAGGAAATCAATCCTTCGCCAAGCAGGTATTAAGTCCATCAGGAACTGGTTTCCTGACCAACATTACAAAAATAACAGCCGGTGATACGCATGTGATGGCCGTGGATAAAAACGGAATGTTATGGGCCTGGGGTGGTAACTGGTCTGGACAGCTTGGAATAGGCGGAGGAGCTGACCAGGGTTTGCCTAAACAGGTATTTGGTGTTGGAGGAATAGGTGTTATGGATAGCGTAGTGGCCATTGCAGGGGGTAATAACCACTCTCTGGCGGTAAGGAAAAATGGCAATGTGGTAGCTTTTGGTGCCACCAATGCAGGAAAAGATTTCGGACAACTGGGTATTGGCGGGGGCTCATCGGCCTTTCCGGTATATGTAAGAGACAGCAGCAATATCGCAGGGAGCAGGCTTAAAAATGTCGTGGACGTTTCCGAAGGAGACTCCTGGAGTTTTGCGGTGACAACCAACGGAACCGTATTTGACTGGGGACAAAATGAGCAGGGCGCCTCTCCGCTCCAGGGCTTTTTGGGATTGGGCGCAACAATGACGGCAGCCACTTACACTTACCCTAAAAAAATAACACTTCCTTGTCCGGCAGTAAAGCCATGTCCTAAGGCTTTCTTAGGGCAAAATGTAACCTTGTGTAATCCTATGTCTGCCTCTTTATATGCAGGAAGTTCGGATCCTTTGTATCAGTTTGTGTGGAAAGAAAATGGCACTGTAATACCGGGCGCTACAACAGATAGTTACACGGCGCTGGCAGCAGGAACCTATAAGGTAATTATATCCGCCCCTACGATTGCGAATGGATGCGGTACCTGTCCGACCGACTCGGCAAGTATTGTGATCTCAAGCACAAATCCGACAACAGCCGTTGACCCGGCCTATTGTACCCTTCCCGCCACATTGAACTTTGGCGTTTCAGGTCCTTCGGGTGCGAATTATGATTGGTATTCTTCGCCTTCGGGAGGCGTGAAACTCAATGGCGCTCCTTCGGCAAGCTACTCAGCCGTGGTTAACAGTGTGCCTGCTATTTACTATGCTCAGGATAGAAACTCGGTTTCTTATAAAATAGGAAAAACATTAGGTGACCCTACCCTTGGAGGTTCAGCCGGTGCATGGCATCAGAATGACAACGTAAATATGAAGTTCGATGCAGCGACCAGCTTTGTCTTTGATAGTGTAACGGTTAAGATTACGGCCATTCCCGGTGGTCCGTGCTGCTGTGGTAATGCAACCTGGCCTATGACCATCAGCTTATTCAACAGCGGGGGTACCCTTATCGGATCCAGTGTATCCAATGCTCCTTGCGTGGCCAATTCAGTATATAAAGCTTACCTGGGTATTACCGTTCCGGTTTCTACTGGAAATTATATTACCATGTCAGGCGGACAGGATTTACTCGCTGCGGCTTCGTATACAGGTTCTTATCCGCTTTCAGCTGCTGGGGTCATGAGCATTACAGGGGCAAAGGATGGGATTGCCTCTCATTACGGAGGGTATTACGATTGGGTCATTCATACAGGCGGATCATGCGGAAGAATTCCCGTGCAGGCTTTCCAGAACTGTACCGCACCGGTCAGATTGCTGACTTTCACTGCCATGCCTTCCGACGGACAGGTTGTGCTGCTCTGGTCTACGGCCAGCGAAGAGAATAACGATTACTTTGCGATCGAAAGATCTGCTGACGGTGTCAATTTTCAGTCCATAGGAATGGTGAATGGTTCCGGTACAAGCAGCTCAGTAAAAGATTATATCTATACGGATGCGAATCCAGTCAGAGGTATTTCATACTACCGGCTGAGGCAGGTCGACTTTGACGGAGGCTCCTCTTACAGTCATGTGATGTCTGTAAATAATTCCAGCAGTTCTGAGATCTCGGTAAATCTGTATCCTAATCCTTTCAGCAATGAAACGAATCTGTATGTTTCATCGGGCGATAAGCAGAAGCTGAGCATAAAGATTTATGATGTAACGGGAAAAACCGTTTTCGCTTCCGACGACTATTTTACGAATGAGAAAATCACTCTGGGAAATGACTTGCCGGAAGGGTTATATGTATTAAAAGTCTTCCACGGACAATCATCACATACTTACAAAATAGCCAAAACACAGTAACAGCCAGTTTTGGAACAATAAAAAAGCCCTTCAGATAAGGGCTTTTTTATTGGGTGAAATTTTATTTGATTATTTAGCGAAGCTTACCGCTCTCATTTCCCTGATCACGGTAACTTTGATCTGTCCGGGGTACTGCATGTCGTTCTCGATCTTTTTAGAGATCTCAAAAGAAAGCATTCCCGCTTTTTCATCGCTGACGTTATCGGCATCGACCATAATTCTAAGTTCTCTTCCGGCCTGGATCGCGTAGCATTTGGTAACACCGTCGAAAGAAAGAGCAAGCTCTTCCAGTTCTTTCAGACGCTTGATGTACGATTCCATCACTTCGCGGCGGGCACCTGGCCTTGAACCGGAAAGGGCGTCGCAAACCTGGATGATGGGAGAGATCATATAAGTCATCTCAATTTCATCATGGTGGGCTCCGATGGCATTGCAGACTTCTGGAGTTTCCTTGTATTTTTTTGCCAGTTCCATACCCAGAAGTGCGTGTGGTAATTCGGGTTCATCCGGCGTTACTTTTCCGATATCGTGCAGCAGACCCGCTCTCTTGGCCACTTTGGCATTGAGGC
>JBJMLY010000442.1:0-4596 GCA_045805025.1 Cytophagaceae bacterium
GTATGACTTTGCTTCTCATGATCACGCCATTTTCCATGGCGGGAATATATTTCATTTTCAGCAGGATTTGCTTAATGCTTTCGCCTACACCGAAACCGGGGTCACGGATTACTTTGATGGTGCTGATGGAACTGTCGGCTTCCACCATGAAGGAAACCATTACATCGGTATCCACTTTGGCAGCTTTTGCTTCGGGCGAATATTTCAGGTTTTCAAAAAAGTACTGATCCACCGCTTCATCGCCCTTGATAAAGTGCGCTTCGCGGGTCTGCTGTACTTTCATATTCTGTTTATCCTGGGCATAGGATACAGAGAATCCCAGACAGAAGGCGGTAATAAGAATGAATCGGATCATAGTCGTATTTTTTAGAGGTATTCGCTCCTTTAAGTTACTCAGCAACGATAAATATACAAAGAGCTTTGATTATTTACAGATAGTTTATCATTGGTGAAGTATTTTCACCAAAAATCCCGCCAAAGTTTAATTATTCGCTTAGAATTCATTTATTTCGGGCCTTCAATCAGCTAATTGTAATGAAACGGCCAGCTATCCATTCATTATACCTTGTATTCTTGTGCCTTTATGTACCTGCCTTCTGCCAGACGGACAATCCTGGTCTGGGAGCCAGAAGCGCTGGCCTGGGCAATGCTTCCGTCACCGTGCAGGATGCATGGGCATTTTTCAATAACATCAGCGGTACGGCAGAGTTGAAACAAATTCAGGCGGGCAGTACGTTTCAGAACAGGTTCGGAATTAAGGCACTGAACACTGCCGCTGCGGTAATAATTTATCCAACAAGATACGGCGTGCCGTCGGCAGGATTTTCCAAATTCGGCGACAGTCATTACAGCGTACAGAAAGTTTCCCTGGGCTTCGCGCATAAAATCGGACATGTAAGCCTGGGCATTAAAGCCGATTACCTGCAGGTAGCCATTGAAGAGCTGAATACAAGGAGAGCAGTGTTGATCGAATTCGGAGGCATTGCTTTCATCAGCCAGGGCCTGGTTTTCGGAGCACATATTTATAATATCAATCAGGCCTCCCTGATCGGGGGAGTTAATAAAGAAACAGCCCCGGTAGTCATGAAAGCAGGCCTCTCCTACCGACCCACCGAAAAGCTGATGGTAAATGCAGAGACGCAGAAAGACATCAGCCATAAGCCTTCTCTAAAAACAGGCATCGAATACCGTGTCATCAATAAGCTGAGCCTGCGTACAGGAATTTCAACCCAAAGCTTCATCAGCTTTTTCGGTTTCGGCTTTCATAATCAGAAGCTGCGGATTGATTATGCCTTCAGTTCCCATGCTCAGCTCGGCATCAGCAACGAACTTTCCCTCTCTTACCAATTCAGAAAAAAATGAAGCTTATTCTTCCGTTCGGATTGGTGATGATGTTCATGATGATCTCCTGGCAAATTCATGCGCAGGCTCCGCCCATCCCCGACATTGACCTGGACAATTTCATTCAGGAGCTTTTTCAGCAGCAGGACAAAGATGTGAACTACGAAGATTTTTACGAATCACTTTTTCAGTTTTACGCCAATCCCCTGGACATTAACTCGGCCGGGAAAGAAGACCTGCAATCCCTGTTTATTTTAAACGATGTACAGATTGAGCAGCTTTTCCGATACAGAGAACAGACCGGCCCGCTCATTTCCCTTTATGAACTCCAGGTGATACCCGGCTTCGACATGACCACGATCCATCGATTGCTTCCCTTCGTAGAAATTAAACAGAATACCGAAAACTTTCAGAAACTCTGGACCAGAATGTGGAAAGACCGCAACAGTTACCTGCTCATCAGAAACAGCCGGGTGCTGCAAAACAAAGCCGGGGATGCAGGAGCTTATGCAGGCTCCCCGGATAATACATATATACGCTACCGGAACAGCCACTCCAAAGATTACAGCGTTGGTTTTACCCTGGAAAAAGATGCCGGTGAAAAAATTTTGTGGAGCCCTGCTACCCATCGCTATGGCGCTGACTTTTATTCTTTCCATGCGACGCTCTTTAACAAAGGCAGATTCAAGGCCATAAGCCTGGGTGATTATCAGCTGCAGTTCGGACAAGGCCTGGTGCTCTCTTCCGGCTTTAGCATCGGCAAAGGAGCCGAAACTATTTTAACCACCCGCCGAAGCAATGTAGGGATCAGACCTTATACATCAGCCATGGAGACTGGGTTCTTCAGAGGAGGAGCCTTCACCTATAAACTGCGTGATAATTTTGAGCTCAGCACCTTCTGCTCTTTGAAAAATGTGGATGGAAATATCCGAACCGACACCCTGAATGATTACCAGGAATCGGTAAGCGCTTTTCAAACCAGCGGATACCATCGCACCTATTCCGAAATCGCACAAAAGCATCGCATTCACGAAGAGGTAATGGGAGGAAATATTTCCTGGAACAGAAAAAAAGGAGACATGCATCT
This sequence comes from Cytophagaceae bacterium, assembly GCA_045805025.1. Taxonomy (GTDB): domain Bacteria; phylum Bacteroidota; class Bacteroidia; order Cytophagales; family Cytophagaceae; genus DATMOV01. The sequence goes on from JBJMLY010000442.1 coordinate 2,429, forward strand.
GGGCGCTTCTGTGTTGCAAACGCATTACAGCACAGCTTTGATAAAGTCCCCCAACCTCTATAATCAGTTTGAGTTCAGCGGAACAGATAACCTGAATGCTTCGGCCGATTACAGCTTTGTCTGGCAGAATTTTAATTTCTTCGGAGAAGGTGCCCTATCTGCCAATGGTGGCAAGGCACTGGTATCGGGGTGGATGGCTTCACTTTCGGCAAAAACCGAGATGTCGATGATCTACAGAAATTACGAAAGAAACTTTCAATCCTTTTACAGCCACGCGTTCGGGGAGAATACCCTGAACAGCAATGAAAAAGGGATTTACTGGGGGATCAAAATAAGGCCCTTCAGGCAGTGGACATTCAGCGCTTATTACGACCGCTTTGTTTTTCCCTGGCTGAAGTATCAGACCTATGCTCCTTCCAAAGGATATGAATACCTCATGCGTCTGAACTATCAGCCTACCAAATTAATTGTACTGTATGTGCAGGCACGTTCGGAGCATAAAGAAAAAAATCAGGCGGACAACCAGACCAATATTGATTTTCTGATGCCCGCCGTCAGAAATAATTATATGGTGAACCTGGATTATAAAACCTCGGAGAAATTCATACTGAGATCAAGAGTTCAGGCAAGTTCATACCGGCAAAGCAATGCGGCAACGTACGGGTATTATATTATGGAAGAAGCTTCTTTTGAGCTGAGCCGTTTCAAAATTTCCGGACGCTACGCGATCTTCGATACCGACGATTACGACAACAGACAGTACGCTTATGAACGCGACGTACTGTATGCTTTCTCCATACCAGCCTTATCCGGAAGAGGAACAAGATTCTATCTGCTGGGTCAGGTGAAAATAAGTAAAGATACGGACCTGTGGCTGAGGTATTCCCGCACAAAATATGCCGACAGACAGGTGATCAGCAGCGGACTGGAGCAGATAATGGGAAGTGTAAAATCCGAACTGAAGTTTGAAATAAGATACCGCTTCTGATCAGAATATACTTTTTATATTTTATATTCGTATAGTACCATAAAACTGCCTGATGCAACAAGGCTCCTATTATAGAATCCTGGATGTTTCTGAAAATGCTTCGGATGAGGAGATCCGCAGGGCTTACCGTGCCAAGGCCAAGTTATATCACCCCGACGTCAATCAATCGCCCGATGCGCATTCGATGTTTGTATTGCTGACTGCCGCTTACGATACGCTGATCAACCGGCATAAACGAAGCCGGTATGATCAGAAAAGACAAAACCCTTCCGATCCGTTCCGCGCATACAACCAGTGGGTAAGAACCCAGAAAGCCCAGGCAGAAGTGAATGCTCAGAGCCGCTATTATGATTTCATTAAACGTCGCGAAAAGCTGCGCAGCAACCGCTACCTTTATTATCAGTCGCTGATTTTCGTATACATCGCGACCGGTTTCTGTTATCTCTTTGCCGCATTTCTGATCGTGACCTGTACGATCATTATATTCACGAAACATCCCATCTGGTTCTTTTTCCTGCTCCCCTTTATCTGCGGCGGGCTGTACCTGATCCGTTGTACCTATTTCTGGTATAAGGATGCGAAAAGGTACTTTGATTAAAGAATCAAAAATCAAAACTTCGAATTTAATTAAGCTGGAAGTGCTTTACGTATATTATTAATTAATTGAAATTCAATAATTTAAAAAATATTTCTGATTCACATTTGCTTATTTACTAATATTTTTAGTAATTTGCTAACATGTTAAACAGCCAGGAATATATGAAAGGGCGAGGAGCCCAGATGATCACCGACAACCCTTACCTTCGGAACAAATATGTGACGGAACACATCGAAGGACTGGATGAGGAGATGGTTTCAAATTCCAAAACGGAGTTCTTCCGGGAAAACCCTAAAAAGATCATCAATAAGGTGGATAGTCCGGATCTGGGACTGATGTTCTCCATGAATCCATACCAGGGCTGCGAGCATGGTTGCATTTATTGCTATGCCAGGAATTCCCATCAGTACTGGGGCTACAGTGCCGGACTGGATTTTGAAAGGAAAATTATCATCAAGGATAATGCACCCGAACTGCTGGACAAAGCATTGAATAACCCTAAGTGGACTCCCTATCCCATCATGCTTTCGGGCAATACGGATTGCTACCAGCCGATCGAGCGTTCGCTGGGAATTACAAGAA
>JBJMLY010000443.1:0-3483 GCA_045805025.1 Cytophagaceae bacterium
AAGGAAACAAAGCCCAGCTGTAATTGAAAATAGAAGCATTCAGAATGTTGGAATTGGGAAAACGAATAATTCTTCCGCTGGGATGGTCGGTGCTTAGTCCGCCTTTAATTTCCCACATCGTGGTATCCAGATAATCGATATCAATAACGTCGCCTTCGTCTTCTCCTACCCGGATTCTGTCTCCGATTTTGAAAGGCTTACGAACCACAATATAAATCCAGCCTATAAAGCTAAGTATGGGAGTCTGCAGTGCAAAACCGAGGATAATGGATAAAAGGCCGAGTGATACGACTGCCGTATACCAGTTGGCATAGAATACCGAAAGAATAATAAAAAAAAGTATTGTACCCACCACAAAACGCAGAATGCGCGTCAGGTTAAAGCGTGTTCCCTTGTCCCTGATCGCGTTAATGTAGAATAATTTGATAACGCTAGCCACCAGAAGCAGCAACGATACGGAAATGCCTCCTGTGATAATATGAGGCATGATAGGAAGGTATTTTTCCTCAATCGGAAGCTGATCCAGATGAAAGGCAAAATGAAAAAACACCAGACTTACAAATACGGACAGGTAAATGAGTGCATAAAACCGTTCTCTTGCACTTGCAAAATAAGTCCTGCCTTTCCTGCCTGCATTATTATTAGATTCCAGATCTTTTAAAGCGTCCTGAATATCCCTTTGCTGACGAAGCTGATCAATATTATTTTTTTCTGTTTCGTTCATTTGAATGAAATATTTTCTAATATAATAAATAGTTGTAATTAGATAAATCCGTCAGGCAGCTTCTTCGTTCAGAATATCTGCCGTAAGGCTTATTTTTATAGTAAAAAAGCAATAAGAATGAGACAGAAAATGAATCTGATTACCCTCGGGGTTCGCGATTTAGAAAAATCATTGAATTTTTATGAAAAAGGCCTGGGCTGGAAAAAATCTTCGGCGAGCCAGGATGACATCATTTTTTTTCCCTTGGGGGAAATCGTACTGGCATTATATCCAAGACATCTCCTGGCCGAAGATGCGATGATCGATGAAAAAGGCAGTGGTTTCACCGGCATAACGATTTCGTACAATGCCAAAAGCGAGCAGGAAGTGGATGATGTGCTGAAACAAGTCAAGAAACAGGGAGCATTGGTCGTGAAGCCCGGCCAAAAAGTCTTCTGGGGCGGCTATAGCGTATTACAGGGACCCTGACGGGCATCTCTTTGAAGTAGCCTATAATCCATTCTGGGAAATGGATGAAAAAGATAATTTAATCTTACCTTTATAGATATGAAAAGGATTTTTATCGCAAGTATTCTTTTACTCAGCTTCTCTTTTTCTGCCGCAGCAAAGACTCAAAGCGATACGGTTATTATTAAAAGCCAGAAACCCTTACAGTTTCTGGTGGATTCGCTGAAGATCAATTCGCAGACCCTGAGCTTCCTGATTTTAAAATCGAAATACGAAATGTCTGTGTGGCATGGAAGTATTAAGATCAAAACTTACCCGGTGGTATTCGGAAGCAATCCCGTAGATGATAAGTTGCGGGAAGGCGACCGTTGCACACCGGAGGGAAAGTTTAAGGTGCGTGATAAGTACCCCCATAGCTGGTGGAGCAAATTCATATGGATCGATTACCCGACTGCCGACTCCTGGAAGAAACACAACGAAGCAAAAAGAAAGGGACTTATTCCAGCCAATTCAAAGATTGGCGGAGAAGTGGGCATACATGGGGTGCCGGAAGGAGGCGATTACGCCATAGACAATAAGAATAACTGGACCTGGGGGTGTATTTCACTGAAGACAAAAGATATCAACGAGGTTTACCCTTTTTTCAATAAGAGTAGCGTAATAGAAATCCGGAAATAACGGAATAGCTGAGCTTGCCGACTTAACTTTTTTCAAATGCTTCCATCCCGATTTTTCACCTTGCTGTTTTCCCTGATTGCTTTCCATGCCTGGGGACAAAGACCTTCCGTGTCAAGGATTATTATTACCGAGTCACAATCCTGGCAAACTACTTATAAGCCGAGCGGACAGCCTGCTTTTAAAGAAGATCAAAAGAATAAAGTATGGGTAATCAGGGACACGAGTCTGATTATGTCTTTCCTCAATATTTATTATGAACCAGAAGAAGCATACCCCAAATGGAATCGATGGAACGATCAGTATCCCTCCTGCGGAAAACATTGGAATCTGATACTACTGAATAAGCATGGGAGTGTGAGCCGGTTCGAGATCGATACTTCGTGCTATAACTTTTACCCACCCGAAGTGGAACAACTGAAAAAATGCATCTCAAAGCCTTTTTCCTATATGTATGAGCTGGAGGTTTCAGAAGCGATTTATTTCAGGGAAGCCCTCCGGCAACTTAAAGCAGATGGCTATGACACGTATGAACAAGAAAACAATACAGACCTGATGCCTTTTGCTGAAATCGCTGCAAGCGTATATTTTAACGGTGATGAGCATACCTGGCTCAATGATAAGGGAGAGCCTGTATACATTGAAAAAAATGACTTGCAGGACTCAATTGAAAAATCTAACAAACGTATTCTTGAATCCATGATCGATTCTCTCAGGAAGAAGAATTATTCCATAGAATTCTATGAGTATCGAGGAGGCTCTTTTATGGGCGGACCAGATAAGACAAGCGAAGTTCATTACCGTGTTTATTTTAAAAACGGAACAAATTTTCTGAACCTGAATAAAGATGTATATATGCTGGGAGGTTCCATCAGGGAAATTCATGCCCCTACGGCATTCTACGTCACCGTTATTTCCAGCAATCCTTCTGTCGGAAATTTTGAAGCAGAAATTCTAAAAAAATATACCTGGGTCAAAAAAGTGAGGAGAGGATAAATCATGAAAAACATATTTTTAATACTGTTTTCCTGTATGGGGATTACTTCTCTATCTGCTCAGAATTATAACTCATCACGGCCTCCGGATTCGGTCACCCTTGTCATCATGCAAAATCCCGAATACCGAAAGATGATTGACCCGGATGGAAAATATGTCTATAGTCCCGGAAAACCTCTTCCTGCTATAGTAATAACAGATAAGTCCGAAGTTTCAACTCTTCCCTATTCTTTCGGAGATCAGGAAATGGGATATATTTATATGGGAGAGGGAACTCAATATAATTTCTTTTTTTTGTCAGGCTTCGAAAAGCTTTTATTCATTTCTGACAGTATGGAGTTATCTAATCCGCAAAGAAATCAATTTCTGCTTTCCGTAAATCCATACCTTAAGCGCCTAAACACCCATCCTTCACACTTCATCTATAATATTGAAGTCCCGTCTTCAAAATCTCCAGAAGAAATTTATAGTCTTTTAAAATCTCTCGGGTATCATGCCTGCCAGCTGGATTTTGAAAAAGACCCCGGCCTTCCGTTCATAATCATCGAACTGGAAACTACGGTGCTTTCGGATAAAAATGATGAAAGAGCTGCGGATATTCAGAATGTAAAATTCGATAGCCTACGTTCTCAGCTTCTAAA
>JBJMLY010000444.1:0-5177 GCA_045805025.1 Cytophagaceae bacterium
CAAGATGAAAGCGATTAAGGAATCTGTCAGCGGAAGTTGCGACAAGATATCCAATGTGCTCGACAAGTATGCAACACTGGAAAAAGACAAGCCTTTGGATGCGCTCAGGAAAATGATCGCCAACGTAAAAAATTACTTTAAAAAGGACAATTCCTTCAAAACTAAGTTTAATTCCTGTTTTGGCTCCATAGAAAACCAGGTATTCCCTCATTACTCATTTCTCAGAACGCCCGCCTACAAAGGTAAGTACACCGGCAGCCGGGTGAAGAGCATTGCTTTTTCGGATAATTTTAAATATGCTACCGGGCCAGTAGATGGAGTGAGAGAGAATGTGTACGTAACGAATTACTTCTATGATGACAAGGGAACAGGAGAGGGGAAATCAAAAGGAGTGGCGACGATCGAACCGTGCGGGGGAAACTCTGCCGTCATAGACATCAGACAGAGACTGGGAGCAAGCTTCTTCCCGGCGCCTGCCATCATGTATGCGCAGACCACTATGGAAACGGGTTACAGTGCCAATGGAACCAGTATCGGTGACAAGGTGTCACGGCGAAAAGGAAAAGCACAGTATTCGTTTTATACGCCTGCCGATGAAGATTATTCATTCGACAATAATTTTATTGCCTCCAACAAGATCCAGCAGCCGGGAAATCCCGAGGGGAAGTTCTATTTGTTTGGAATTATGACCTGGCTCATCATCAAATTCAAAATCATACGCCATGTCTTTACCATCAGGCTGCCTCTGCCGATACCTTTGCAAGTAAAATGGAACCGATCGGATAATTACCATCTGAAAACGTATTCGGTAACAGATATGTCGGATATGTATGGCAAGCCGAAGAGCATCGTACAGCTTTCGGCTTCCGGACAGGAAGTCTCCAGAAATGAATTCAACTATTTTGGTAAAAATGAAGCCGTGGCAGCTTACGATGGTTCCAACGGAGGGCCTGCCAACGATCCGTTTGGCTCTGCTGCCAAGCAGGTAAAGCCTGGAAGAATGGATCAGGTATGGTCGGAAGCATACTTTACCAAAGAATCCAAAATAAAGCTGATCCCCTGGATACTCTTATTAAATGCCAATACAGAAAGGAACTTTGTCTATACCAATGTGAAGTATACTTATGTGCCTCCGGTTTTAAAAGGGGTCACCAATATCAATTCTCTGGATGGTTCCAAGGAAAGTACGAGCTATACGGCCTTTGACTATTACACCGGCCAGCCTTTGCAGGAAGAAAGCAAAGACTCGTACGGAAATACCAAAATTTCCAGAACGATTCCTGCTTACTGGAAATATCCGCAAATGGGACCTGTCACTGCTGCTCATCCTGAGTATTTAAATATGCTCAACGCTACTACAGGAAATTATATGTACCTGAACTCGGTCAGCAACTCAAACCTGCTGGGTACGAGCATCACAGAATGGTCGAAGGATTCCCTGCACTTTGCCAGCGGAGTCCGCAACCTGGGAAGACAGTATACTTCAGACAATCTTTATTTTAATTATGTCTACGAAGTGATCGGCGGCGATACGCTTGAGAAGATCTACAATGCCAACGGCAAGACCAGGGCCTCGCTGAATTCCTCGATCACCAATAAGATCAGCAGTGTGTATCTGCCCGTTCCTTCCTTCCAGTACAGGCCGGTGAAGAATCATACCTATGAAGTAGATCTGAAGGGCAACGGTACATTCTCCTCTTACACGGCCTTTGATTATTCGGCAGGTGTGCAGCCTTCTAATACGGGCTGGAAGCTCTTAAGCACAAGCACCTTGTTTGACCTCGATGGTAATATCATTGAAACCAAAGACGTGCTTAATAAATACGCTGCGGCTCATTTTGGTTACAATTTTGCGAATTCTACTGCCAGCGTTTCCAATTCCACCTGGTCTGCGGCAGCTTACTCAGGCGCTGAGAATACCTATGATAACCGTTCCTTCTCAGCCAAATACCTGGACGATTACAGGATTAAACTACAGGATGCTAATGTGCTGAAAGCATGTGCTCCGACCTTTGTTTCGAAAACATTCATCTATAATAATTATACCAGTGGGACGCCGGCTAAACTTTTAAGCATCTGCGCGCCTGATACTCCCGTCTACAATAAATCCTTTGCCAGGGTCAATGTTGCTTTTGCCGGCAGCGATGGGAATCCTATAAAGCGCACTTTATACATCAGTATGAATGAGAATAATGATTTCAAGATCATTACCGATAAAGGAGAAGCATTCAAAGGATTCTATGTCATCCCGGGCCCGGCAAGCGGCAGCTGTTCATACAATGCCAAGCTTGCTTTTGATCCTGCGGTGCTGACTACATTCAGTCTGGATAACGGCTATACAAACTCAGGATATATAGTGACGTCGGCTACAGAATTACTGGGAGTATGCTCCAATTCAAACATCACCTATAGTCTGCCAGATAATTCCTGCACGGGGGCTGCACACACAGGCAACAATGCCTTCAGTCTGACTGGCTCGGGCAGCAAGGGAACAAGATTTGAAATTCCTCTCAGCACCTTGCCTGCTTCAGAAAAGGGAAGAAAGTACAAAGCCATGGTCTGGGTGCATAACTCAAGTCCGAAGCAATGCTCGCTGGTAGTGGAAAATCAATCGGCTTCGGTTATAAAATCGGTAGACTTTAGTCATCCTGTGATGGTCGCCGGTAACTGGTCTCTGCTCAGGCTGGACGTGGATCCTTCAGAATATGGTTCTGCCACGAAGCTGGTCTTCTACATGCTGAACAGTTCAAGTTCTGGTACTGTCATCTACGATGATTACAGAGTGCTGCCATATCAGGGCGCTATGGAAAGTTTTGTCTATGATCCCGAGACAGGAAGAATAACTGCAACCCTGAACAATGATAACATTGCAACCTTCTATCAATACGATTCCAGAGGCAGACTGATTGAAGTGAAAACCGAGATCGAGAATATCGGTCCTCAGACAATCAAGAAATATTTGTACAACGAACAGAAAGTGAATTAACCATGAAATATCTATTCTGTATACTCTTAACGCTGTTCTGCATGAAGTCCCTTTACGGACAGCAGAAAGACGACCAGCAGGCATTTGATATTCTTAATACTGCGATGGGTAACATCGGCAATGAGGACAACAATACCTCCATGTATTTTGAAGGCATTGCCTTTGGCATTCAGAATCCTCTGACGGTATTTACCCTTCCAGCCTATAAGGTACACCGGGGTGGTTTTATGCTGACGGAGGGTAAAAAGTTCGAGATCCAGTTAGGTATCATGAAAGCCTTGTGCGATGGAAAGATCATGGTGATCATTGACGAGCAGTCAAAGTCGATGGTCATCGATTCGGTCAGGGATCATGTTCCAGGGCTCGAAGATCAGACTCCGGATATACAGAAGATGCTGGAAGAAAACATAGGAGTAGGGAATTTAAAATACGAAGGCAAAGAAACCGTGAATGGTAAACTGTGCCACAAGATCAAGGCCTCCTATTCTGATGAGCTGAAAACTCATGTTTACTACTGGGTGGAAGTGACCAAAAACCAGCTTCTGCTGATGGCAGAATGGCAAACGAATGCCTACGATGTATACTGGATCCGCAAGATGGGCAAGTGTCCCAAGGGGCATGTGTTTGCCGTCAATATCCCGAAACGTGAAATAGAAACCTTGTATGGCTATGAAGTATTTGATATGCGTTTTACTTCTGCTCAGCTTCAATCAAAACCACAGGACTAACATGACAAAACACCTCTATTTATTGGCAGCAGGATTCTTTCTCTTTTTATCAAGGCCTGTTTTTGCTCAGGCTGAGTTCAGGGTTGATAGCTTATATGCTTCAGTTTCACAGCAGAGAATTGAGCAGGTCGTCGATACCATGCGTCCCTGGATGCATGATCCACAAAGAACGTTTCATGTAGAGATATTCTGCGACTTTTCAACGATCGATTCAATAATTCTCAGGTTGGGTTCCCAGCTCGGACAATACGATGTCTTAAACATGCAGATGCGTCACACCATGGTTAACGGGAGTCATTACCTGACCTGGAGAGAGCGCTCATTCGTGATCATGAATGGCAAAGCCGTCATCGAACTGAACCTGCCGGAAGTGCAGATCTCAAGAAGGAATTATTTATGGATACGTGGGAAAGATACGAAGGGTAACCAGACTCAGATTTTGTCAAAAACAGTAAACTGATTTTTATGAGATTAAGCTCATTCAGAAGAATTACTATTCTTACATTCTTTTTAGCCTGTTTATTTTCAGGCCCGGTTATTTTTGCGACAAGTTATACCTGGACCGGTACCACCAGTACAGCCTGGAATGTAGGGACCAACTGGAGTCCTAACGGAGTTCCGGGATCTGGCGATAATGCGACTATTGTATCGGTTACCAATCAACCTGTTCTTGATGCATCACATTCTGTGACGGATTTTACAATGACCAGTGGCACCCTGGATCTAAATACATATACGCTCACTTCCACAGGTATATCCACTTTTAACGGAGGTACTATCAGCAATGGAACGATGAGCTCTACTGGAAGTAGCGCAACCTATGCCGGCACAACTTTTGGGGCAGCCGTAAGTGCTAATTCTTCCGCTATACTATTGAATGGTTCTACATTCAATAGTATAGCTTCTTTTACAAAGACAGGTGGTACAAACGACAACAGTTCAGGCAATAATACTTTTGGAGGCACGACGTCTATTGTCAATAACGGAACTGGTTTTTTTCTTTTAGGGAACACTAATGGCGACACTTTTAATTCAAATGTGACTTTTTCAGTCAGTAGTTCAGGCCATATTTATGTTTCTCATGCCAGCTCTACCCAATTCAATGGTAATATAACGTTTAATAATACCAGTACCGGATATATTTTTTTCTGCAACAATAGCGGTACTGCCACTCTTGCTTCCGGTAAGACTCTAACTATAGGTGGCAGTGGTTTCACGGGTGGTGGGTTATATCTCTGGAATTTTACCCAGGTTGGTTCCACGTCTCAAATTCTCTCATTATCATCAAGTACTAGCTTGAATATTCAAAACTCTTCCTTTAATGGGAAGGTTAATTTCACAGCAGGGAATTGGGAGCTGAATCATAATTACTTTGCTGACAGTTGTATCGTAGAGAAAACAGGAGGTAATACGAACGATCTTACAGGGGGCAATAAATTCAATGGCCCTCTTGTCGCCAGCAA
>JBJMLY010000445.1:0-7364 GCA_045805025.1 Cytophagaceae bacterium
AAAAGGCAGTATTTCCATACACACCGAGAACATCTTCCCCATCATCAAGAAATTTCTCTATTCAGACCATGAAATATTCCTGAGAGAGCTGGTTTCGAATGCCGTGGATGCCACGCAGAAGCTGAAAAGGCTGGCCTCTCTGGGAGAATTTAAAGGTGAGCTGGGAGATCTGAAAGTGAAGGTCAGTCTCAACGAAGCGGATAAAACCATTACCATCAGCGATCGAGGCCTTGGTATGACCGCCGAAGAAATCAAGAAATACATCAACCAGATCGCTTTCTCCGGAGCGACGGAATTTGTTGAAAAATATAAGGATAAGGGCGAAGATAAGCAGATCATCGGTCACTTCGGACTTGGTTTCTACTCTTCCTTCATGGTGGCTTCGCAGGTGGAGATCATCACCCTGTCGCACCAGGAAGGCGCCCAGGCCGCCAAATGGGTTTGCGACGGCAGCACGGAATTTGAAATTACCCCGACCGAAAAATCAGACCGCGGAACGGACATCATACTTCACATCGCCGAAGATTCTACCGAGTTCCTGGACAAGTTCAGGATCAGCAGCATTCTGAACAAATACTGCAAATTCCTTCCGGTGGAAATCGAGTACGACGGAGAAGTTCTTAACGATACCAATCCAATCTGGACGAAATCGCCTTCGGAGCTTAAGGACGAAGATTACCTGAAGTTCTACAAAGACCTTTACCCGATGGCCGAAGATCCTCTGTTCTGGATCCATCTGAATGTAGACTATCCTTTCAATCTGACCGGCATTCTGTATTTCCCTAAGACCAAAGGGGAATTCGAGATGCACAAAAATAAAATACAGCTTTACTCCCGGCAGGTCTTCATTACCGATGAAGTAAAAGATGTAGTTCCGGAATTTCTGATGCTGCTGCACGGTGTGATCGACTCTCCGGACATTCCGCTGAACGTTTCCAGAAGCTTCCTGCAGGCGGACTCCAATTTAAAGAAGATCAATTCGCACATCACCAAGAAAGTGGCGGATAAGCTCGCTGACCTTTATAAGAACGACGAAAAAGGCTTCGAGAAAAAATGGGACGATATCGCTGTATTTGTAAAATACGGAATGATCAGCGACGAGAAGTTCAACGAAAAAGCCAAAGAATTCTGCCTGCTGAAAAATGACAAGTCAGAATATTTCTCCATTGATAAATACAAAGAGCACATTGCTCCGAACCAGACTGATAAGAGCGGAACAGTCGTGGCCCTTTATACCACTGACCCGGGCAAACAGGACACGTATATCCAGTCCGCCAAAAAAAGAAATTACGATGTACTGCTACTGAACACCATCATCGACAGCCATTTCATCGGTTTGCTGGAACGTAAATTTGAAAAATTCTCTCTGAAGAGAGTCGACGCCGATATCATTGACAAGCTTATCGACAAGGATGAGAAAACCGAAAGCGTGCTCTCCGAAGATCAGAAGACGAAGGTGAAAGAGGTTTTTGAAAAAGTGGTGAACGATGGTAAAAAAACCGTGAGCCTTGAATCCCTGGCACCCGACGAACTTCCGGTTACCGTGATCCTGCCTGAGTTCAACCGCAGGATGCGCGACATGGCCGCTACCGGAGGAATGAACTTCATGGGCATGCTGCCTGAAATGTACAATGTGATCATTAATACCAACCACAAAATGGTTTCGAAGATCCTGGATACTAAGGATGAGGAGCAGCGCAACAAACTGGCAAGACAGGCCTATGATCTGGGCTTATTATCGCAAGGCATGCTCAAGGGCACGGAGCTGACGAATTTTATACAGAGAAGCGTGGAGTTGTAGTCATTGGCCATTCCCGGATAGTTTTTAATGACCAATGACTAATAACTGTCTGTTTAAGGAGTATAGTCAAAATACAATTTTTAGACATTTATTGCGTTTATTTAAGGTTCTATTACCAAAATGATTCATTCTTTCAGAATATATTTTCTTCTTCTTTTCCTGACGCTCGGTGGTGCTGCTCTGGCGCAGACCGATACTATTCCGGGCAAGGACAGGATGAAAGTAGATTCCATTTCAGGCCTCAATAAAAAGAAGAAGACCTTCATAGACAGCGTCGCCGAAAAAAACTCCCAGAAGAAAAAGAAGATCAAGAAGAAAGTTTTCTACGGCATGAAAACCCGTAAAGGCTTTACGAAAAAAGGCGTGGGTAAAAAGACGACCATCGAGATGTTCTACACCTTGAAAAAATGGCAGGACCCAAATCCTTATATTAAAGAGATCTATGTCTTCGACATGAAGAAGCAGCAGGTGCTGATGGTGGAGAGTATAGACCCAAAAAAGAAAGCACAGTACCTGATGATGCACGGGCCCTATAAAAAGATGCAGGGCGACAAGATCCTGGAAGAAGGGATTTTCTATGTGGGCACCAAGCACGGACGATGGGAGCTCTACGACAAAGATTTCACCTTGCTGGATAAAACCAAGTATTACAAAGGCTGGCCCAAAGAATCCAAGCTTAGCTTTTACGACGGTGCCCAGACCAAGCTCAAGGAAGTGGTGCCTTATGAGTTCAACAAAAAGAACGGAGACTATTATCAATTTAAGGAGAACGGCGACATCCTGATTGAAGGTCAGTACAAGGACGATCTGAAAGCGGGCACCTGGACCGAATACTGGCCCAACAACAAACTGCGAAAAAAAGAAACCCACTACCCCAAGAACCCTCTGCACGACGACACCGCACCCTTCGTCTTCCGGGAGTGGGACGAAAAAGGAAATCTGATCATGGAGAATGGCAAAAAGGTGGAGATCAAACCAAAGGTCAATCCTAAAGGAAAGGCTCCCATCAAAAAAGCGCCGAGCAAGCCTCCGGTGAAGAAAAAATGAGCGAACTAAAATATTACATCCAATTATCGTCCGTCGCTCTAAGCAGCTGGATAAAAATTAATCTATTAGCGGCAGTCAGCACGCTGGCAGGTGTTATTTTCAGTCTTATCTTCATCATTAATCATTTAGACTTCGACCGTAGCGAGGGCTTTTTCTCGGCCCTCGGCATGATTCCCATTATTCCAGTCGTTTTACTCATCCTGATTATGCTTAGTCCGGTTTTGGTGTTCATACTCGGCAATAATTATATCCTGCAAAAGATCATTCACCGGGTTCTTGTGGATAAATCCCAAAGCATGATAAGTCCCTTCCTGGACAAGATCTTTGCAAAGTTTAAAGAACACCAACCCGAGCAGTTAAAACAGGGAGCGGATTATTCACTCGTAAAGCTGCAGCTCATCAATAAGATCAGAAATGAGTCGGAAAATAAATGGCTTAAAAGAGCAGTGGTCTATGGATTGAAGCGCATAGATTTGCACGATGTGGATTTCAATAATCCGAATACGAATTTTTACGAAATCGTAAAAATGAAGACGCTTACATTTCTGCAAACCGTCATGGAGCCTGACAGAAAAAAGATCTGGCTGGTGCTGGCTTCGCAATGGGTAGTGGTAATTGCTATTTTTTTTACGGCGAGGTAGGGTTCTTATTTTTTTACCCCTGTGGCTTGTCCCATAAGCCATAAATTGATAATTTGTTGTAAAACACCGACATGACAAAATTAATTTAAAATACCTCAACAGTTTAATTTCTACAATCGTTAAAATATTAAGGCCGCCGAGAGATATCGTTCGCGGCCATTGTAAAATGACAGAAACAAATCATAGACAACAATAAATAAACTGTATGAGAAAAATTATTTCATTTATGCACATATCGCTCGACGGCTTTGTTGCCGGACCGAATGGAGAAATGAACTGGATTAACGTTGACCAGGAAATTTTTGATTATGTGGGCAAACGGATAAGCGAAGGCGACACTGCCTTATATGGACGGGTAACGTATGAGATGATGGAAAATTACTGGCCAACTGCAGGAGACAAGCCGAATGCCTCCAAACACGACATCGAACATTCAACGTGGTATAACAAAGTCCGCAAAGTTGTCTTATCAAAAACGATGAAAGAAGCGGGCTTGACGAATACAAAAATTATCAGCGACAACCTTTCGAAAGAAATAAATGAAATAAAACAATCCGGCAGCAAAGACATCTTGCTTTTTGGCAGCCCGACAGCTACACATTCGCTCATTCAACAGAACTTAATTGACGGCTACTGGCTGTTTGTTAATCCTGTTATTCTTGGACAAGGTATTCCACTGTTTACAGGCATAAAAGACAAAGTCAAACTAAAACTAGTGACTACCCATCAATTTGCTTGTGGAGTAACTGAACTGAATTACATCGTAGAGAGATAATAACGACGATCGCCGCCTCCATGGCCTGTGCCCTCAAAACCACCTGCCTGGACTTCAATTGAGACTTGCCGGCGTTAGGTCACAAAGAGGCCGTAGAACTTACAATAACACTTCAAAATGAAAACAACACTCATTGTTATTTTTATAATCCTTTCCTTTCACGCGCATGGTCAGACACCCGATGACACAACAGGAATAAAAATGTTTAACAGGGGATACGAATTTTATAGAAAAGGAAATCTTGATTCAACCCTTCTTATCTGGACAGAAATCGTTGATAAGAAAATAGGTATTCATTATGACATCTACGGAAATGCCTTTTTCAATATTCCAACGGTATATTGGCAAATGAAGAATTATAACAAAGCAAAAGAATGGTACAAGAAGATCCTTGCATCTGATTTAAGAGACAACGACGAAACAGGCTCATTAATGGAACCTCATACAAATTACAAACATAAATCAGCCATGGCGCTTGCAGGACTATATCAACTAGACTCAAATTATAGCGAAGCTTTACAATGGATAAACAAGGCCGATACTTTATACCGGTATTGGGGATTTGAGGGTAGTGCAACGAATGTTAGTGAAGAGCAAGCTTATATGTTGGAATGGAAAACGCAGGTATTACGGAAGCTAAATAAACCTAACGAGGCAGTTAGGGCAATAGTAACTGAACTAATCTGTTCAGACAGGCTTGAAGACTTTTTTAGCACTTCTGAGGACACTTTAATCCGGTTAATTGACAAAAGTTCATTTAAAGAAAAGTTTGATGCTGCAATGAATAAATTAGAAATAAAAAAACTAAATGACAGTAATTGGATTGCTCTATTTTCATTGAGCGGACTTGACTATAGAATTCCAATAAGTAATGCTTATCCCGACAGAAATATTCCTCATTATTGGACGATCTGTTTCATCAATAAAAATACAACACCTGACAAACAAAAAATCATCGGGTATATTCAGGAAAGAAGCTTTTATAAACGGTTGACAAATTGAATAACGCTCCGTGGTCTGAGCGCTTCCCTGCCATCAATTTCACTGGAAGCCTTTGAGGGAACATGCCACGGAGTGAGTAAAACACAAACAAAGTCGAAGAAACCGGGATGGTATGATAGAAATATTAACTACAATTTTCATAACAGGACAGTACCTTGCATTTATTATATGGACTGTTTTAACAATTCTTATCGCCAGACAGATTTATAAGCGGGACTTTCCAGGACTGAAACTCTCATCACTTTACTTAATCAATAGTGTCGTTTTCGTTTTAGCATATGGACTTATTATATCCTTAGCGATAATTGTCAGGGCTCCAATTATGCAAACCAAAGAAAAATCCATCGAGGCCCTTCGGAATTATGCCGACAATTTTTTCTCGGATTTCATTTTATTTACCTTAATAACAACATCCATACTGGCAATCCTGAATCTTTTATATTTAAAATATTTCGCAAAGGCCAATTTATTAAAGCACACGCTGGCATTGCTCATTGCAGACTTTTCAATCTTATTAACCGCTTCTTACATTTCAAGAGAATGGTATTTTAATGGGCTATTAGAAGAAATATATTACCACTTTAAGTGAAAAAATTAGCATACATTCCCGTGGTCTATGTCTCACAGAGCTTCGGACTGAATACCAACAAAAGCAAAAATGAAAAGTTGTATCTTTAAAACTAAAAAATCATGAAGCCAAAACACATATGGGCAAACCTGGGTGTAGATGATCTGGAACGGACTACTAAATTCTATACCGAATTAGGATTCAAATTTAACGGCGCATCGAAAGAACTGACAAGTTTTATGGTCGGCGAAGATGATTTTGTAATTCATTTCTTTTTAAAGGACATACTTAAATCAAATGTCAAAATGGAAATAGCCGACCTGAACAATGGCAATGAAATTATATTCACCCTCTCCGCCGAGAGCAAAGAGGAGGTGAACCAGTGGGAGAACGAGGTTAAGAATGCAGGCGGCACCATTATTTCCACAGCAGAAGAATTTGGAAAAGGATATTATGGCTTTGTCTTTGCTGACCCGGATGGCCATAAATTCAATGTGTTTTATATGTAATTTTTTTCTTATTAGTCTTACCTAACAGCAAGTAGGTGTAACAATTAAACTTTCTTCTGGTGCAAGTCTTCCTTGTACAACCATTTGAGCGCAGGCGAGACCTGGGCCCGCCATCACCAGCTTTCTCAAGTCTAAAGACTTGGATTAAGCACGGCACAAGTCTCCCTTCACACATTCCATCAGAGGAAGACTTGCGCCAGAGATGGACATGGTTCGGAATGAATGAATTATTTCCAGAATTTTAGTAGCTTACTATTATTTTTTAAACTCCATATCAATAGCCCATGAATTGGAATCCCTCTACCCACCACATGCCCCTGAATCTTTTGGAAAACGATGTTTCGACAGGTTCACGAATAGGAGGCACACCTCCAATAAATATTCCTTCTAATCTGACTTGTCCGGTTTGCCAGGGAAAGATAGAATACATACTAACCCTGGGAGAAGACGCCTTAGGAGAAGCAGCAAAAAATAAGGAGCTTAGTTTTTTCGTCTGCGAGGATTTCGATTGCCGCTGGAAAAGCCAACGCCTTATCGCTCCCTCCTCCTTGATCTTCCTGCTTCATGATGCCTGCGGCAGAGGAAAGAAGGGAGACATGGATAGCCCCTCCGACGGACTGGGCCTGAAGACAGGAGCGCTAACGCAAGATCCTACCGATGAAGATGGCCTGGTGACTACTGAAAAGTCAAAAATAGGTGGAGGTCCGGGATGGATTCAATCATGGGGGAAGAACGAAGGAGCGAATATTATGAAAAAGGGATATATGTTTCTGTTCCAGTATGAGCAGCCAGTTTATCCCGATCATAAGAATTCAGGGGCTGATCCATTCGGTTTTGGCGCCGTCTATGTTTTTGCCAAAAAGAATAAAAATAATTTACCCGATCTGAGTGATGTGGTTGGATTCTGGCAAAAAACGTAACGTAATAAGTTCAGCTAAACCTAACTTGTGATGATTTATTCAAAGCTTTCGGCCTCTTCTGGCGCAAGTCTTCCTTGTATAGGTTTCTGAGTGCAGGCGAA
>JBJMLY010000446.1:0-4294 GCA_045805025.1 Cytophagaceae bacterium
AAAGGAAGCGCTCCGGTATTCGCCAGGAGCATTTGTAGCCATCATCGGCTGCTATGCACAACTGAAACCGGAAGAGATCAGCCGTATCCCAGGTGTGGATGCCGTTCTGGGCGCTTCGGAAAAATTCAGGCTGCTGGAACTACTGGGAAGCTTTGAAAAGAAAGACAAGCCGGTGGTGCTGGCTACTGAAATCAAAGAAGCCACCGATTATTACTGCTCATACTCGATGAACGACCGCACCCGCACGTTCCTGAAAGTACAGGACGGATGCGATTATTCCTGCAGCTTCTGTACGATACCTCTGGCCAGAGGAAGCAGCAGAAGCGACACCATTGAAAACATTGTCCGAACGGCAGAAGAAATTGCCCTGCAGGGTGTGAAAGAAATCGTTTTGACGGGAGTCAACATCGGCGATTTCGGGATCGTTGCAGGCAAAAGAGAAAATACGTTCCTGGATCTGATCAAACAGCTTGATAAGATTCAAGGCATAGAGCGCTTCAGAATATCTTCCATTGAACCAAATCTCCTCAATGATGAAATTATCCAGTTTGTAAGTACTTCGGAACGGTTTGTACCTCATTTTCATATACCGCTTCAATCGGGCTCCGGCAAGATCCTGAAGCTAATGAAGAGAAGATACCAGAGAGAATTATATAAGGAAAGGATAGACAGCATCAAATCCATCATGCCACATTGCTGCATAGGTGTGGACGTAATTGTGGGATTCCCCGGCGAAACGGAGGAGGATTTTCTTGAAACCTATAATTTCCTGAATGAACTGGACATCTCCTACCTGCATGTATTCACGTATTCGGAAAGAGCCAACACGCATGCCATTACTTTAAAAGGCGTGGTTTCGGGAGAACGCAGGCACGAGAGAACAGCAAAGCTCCGGATCCTTTCGGAAAAGAAAAGAAGGTTTTTCTATGAGCAGCATCTGGGAGAAGCGCATCAGGTACTGTTTGAGCAGGATGCAGAGGAAGGCTTGCTGCATGGCTTCACAGCCAATTACATTAAAGTTTCTGTCAAATACGATCCTCTGCTTGTCAGGGAGCTTAAAGAAGTAAAGTTGACCGGTATAAACGACAAGGGACTGGTAGAGATCGCGGAGCTTTATGAACCTGTAAAGCATTAAAAAAGGTCCTGAAAAATCAGGACCTTTTTACTATAGGTGTTAAAGAAGATTTACTTCTTAAAGATCTTAAATGTTTTGTTGTCGGCATCTACATAATAAACGCCTGATCCCAGGTCATTCATGCTGATCTCTTTTCCTTTGCCTTTTCTCACCACATTGCCATAAGCATCCAGTACTTCGTAATCAGCTTCGCGTGAAGGGTTGAAATAGATCTTATCGGAAACTCTCTTAGGATAGATATCCAATGGAGGAAGATCTGAATTGAACTCAATCACGGAAGAATAGAAAACTTGTCCGTCTGATTCCAGATACTTGATTCTGTATTTATTCAAACCTGAATGGTGTGAAGACAAAGCATCGTAGTTGTTGAGTATTGGTGATTCCTTGCCTACAAGTTCTTTAATAGTGATCCATCTGTTGTTAACAAACTGCTCGATAAAAAATTTACCTTTTGCTTTCTCTCCTTTTGAAGCCCAGAATAGATGATCTTTGTCTACGTTGAAAGAGCTGAACTGAAATGCGCTGGAAGGACGGATTACCTGAGGATTTAATACTTTAGGCTTGCAATCGTCTTTGTGGGTTATTCTTACTCTTACTGCTTCATGAAGCTTCAGATGTGATAAATCTATTTCATACGCGCTGGACTGAATAGCTGTCATGACCTTCTGGTCATTTACGAATACATCATTCGTACAGAAATCTTTCATGTTACCGGCAAAAGGATTTTGAACATACAGGTTCTTACCCTGGTAAACCCCCGATAACTCCAGAATACCGGCGCTTGTCTCACTGATGAAACCCAGAAATGACAAAACCAGCAGTAAATACTTTATTTTCATAATACTTTCAATACTTCTTTTAAAGACCACTTACCTTATGAAATACTTAAAAACAAAAATCGCTAATAATCCTGTATGATACAAGTATGTTAAGTGATAATTTTTAAGTTTTTTGGTGCCTGAATACGAGCTTTAACAAGCCTGCGAATTTATAAAAAAAGAATGCTTCTCTAAATATTTTACTTAAATTTATATTAATCTACCGGAATTTCGTTGGTACATTAACATTTTAGCTTAATTAAATGAAAATACGTCTTACTATCCTGCTGTTTTTACTGCTGACCTTTAGTGCAAAAGCTTCCTATATACTTATTCCCCTGGATCATAGCCAGAAAAATCATTTAAAATCATACGGTATCGCCTATTGGGTGCTTGAAAATGGCATTGAAGTGAACTGGCTCCTCAATTACCGGGGAGGAAGTTTTATGTTTTCATATGGTCAAAAGCTTGAAAATGAAGCGCTTGTAAGAGGCGTGAGTTATGAAGTGATTTCCGATGCTCAATCACTGTCCATCCTGGAAGAAATAGCCAGACCCGACGTAAATATGGATGCTGTAAAACTTGAAAAGGCACCGAAAGTAGCAGTCTACTCTCCGAAAACAAAGCTGCCGTGGGACGATGCCGTAACTATGGTGCTTACCTATGCCGAAATACCCTATACGGTGGTTTTTGACGACGAAGTGCTGAACGGAGAACTCCCAAAATATGACTGGCTGCATCTGCACCATGAAGACTTCAGCGGACAATACGGAAAATTTTATTCCAACTACCGCTTTCACCCCTGGTATCAGAAACAACAGGCGGAATATGAAGAATCCGCCAGAAAACATGGTTTTAGCAAGGTTTCTCAACTGAAACTCGCTGTGGTCAAAAAAATCAGGGATTTCACCGCAGGCGGCGGCTTTCTCTTTGCCATGTGCAGTGCCACCGATACCTACGACATTGCTTTATCGGCAGAAGGAGTGGATATCTGCGAATCCATGTTTGACGGTGACCCAGCAGACCCGGCATCCAACAGCAAGCTGAATTATAAGAACACCTTCGCTTTCCAGAATTTTACACTGACCATGAATCCTTATGCCTACGAATATTCCAATATCGACAGCAGGCCGAACGATTCTCCTTCTCTGGTTCTTCCCGAAGCGAACGATTACTTCACGCTTTTCGAATTCTCTGCGAAATGGGACCCTATCCCCACTATGCTGACACAAAACCATGAATCAACGGTGAAAGGATTTATGGGACAAACCACGGGCTTCAAAAAAAATCTGATTAAATCGGAAGTGCTCATTCTGGGCGAGAACAAATCGATCAGCGAGGCGCGCTATATACATGGCTCGTATGGCAAAGGTACCTGGACTTTCTATGGAGGCCACGATCCGGCGGATTACCAGCATATGGTGGGAGAAGAACCTACCGACCTGAACCTGCACCCCAACTCCCCAGGCTACAGACTTATCCTGAATAACATTCTCTTCCCCGCAGCAAAAAAGAAGAAACAGAAGACCTAATAGTTTTAAGTTTTGAATTTTGAATTAATATTTCATTTCCTTGGATAGGGTTTAATAATATCAACTCAAAACTCATAATTTGTTAATGCATTCTCGCCTTCGGATCAAAGCTGCTGATAATTTTTGCTTCGTCCTCCAGCATTTCATCGAGCCGGGCTTTCACTTCCGCTTCCGGCATATATTCTTTGGCGAGTTCCACAAAAGTTACATAATGGCCTGCTTCGGAGATCATAAGTTCATGATAAAACTCTTTTAATTCATCATCGGCAATATGCTCTGACAAAAGTTTAAACCGCTCACAGCTTCTGGCTTCGATCAAGGCACTGATCAGAAGTTTATCCATCAGCTGTCGCTCAATCTTATCTCCCTTGCGTTCCAGCTTGAATAGCTCTACTACATATTTGTCGATTCTTTTAGGTCCAAGCTTAAAGCCTCTTTTTCCCAATTCTTTCAGCACCATGCGGAAATGCGTCCACTCTTCGGCTACAATCGGCATCAGGGTTTCTACCAGCTTTTCGCGTTCGGGAAACTGAATGATCAGTGAGATTCCTGTGGAGGCTGCTTTCTGTTCGCAGTAGGCATGATCAACCAGTATATCTTCAATATTCTTTTCCGCAATATTCACCCAGCGTGGGTCCGTCGGAAGTTTAAGGCCTAACATCATGCCTTAAATTTCCATCTAAAAATCAAGAATTAAAAATGAATGATTATTACGGCTTGCTCCAAACAGCAATGGCCTACCGCATAAATTGCAGTAAGCCCTTCTTGCTGTTATCTGAAAAAAATTATTCGATGATAATTTTTCCGGC
>JBJMLY010000447.1:0-8277 GCA_045805025.1 Cytophagaceae bacterium
TCCTTTCTTCCTCGGTCAGCGCTCGTCCATCAGTAAAGACCGAGATATCGTCGCTCCAGTTCTTGAGTGCTACAGATTGTCCTGGACCGCAATTTTTCACATAAACACCAAGAGGTTTAAGCCGGACTTCCCAGCCATCGCAGTAAGGACAATGGAATACACTCGTCCCGTAATATTTATCGATTCCGGGAACATCAGGAAGCTGGTCTGATAAACCCGTAGCCAGCAATATTTTTTTGGAATAATAAGCGTTGCCTTCAGAATCCTGCACTTCAAAGCTGGTGGCGTCAAATCTTCGGGCTTTGACAATAAGCTTTTCGCGGAGCTCGACCGAATATTTTCTGAGTTCTTCCTTACAGAGACGAAGAAATTCGATCGGGTTGGTTCCATCGCGCGAGATAAAACCATGCATGGCATCTGACCTTAGGTTTCTGGGTTTACCTGTATCAAAAACAATAATATCTCTGAGGCATCGCCCAAGAATAAGTGCTGCGCTCAGTCCGGCCGGTCCTCCTCCTATGATGATCACATCAAATAACTTTTTCTCTGCCATACTAAAATGAAACCTTGCGGGAGATAGATTGTTATTAACATGAAATGAAAAAGCAGATCTGGACGATAGGTCATTCTACACGGGGGATGCAGGATTTCGCTGAACTTCTGCAGGAATACAAAATAGAGATACTGGCCGATGTGCGCAGCTTTCCCGGCTCAAGAAAATTCCCTCATTTTAACAAAGAATCTTTAGAGCGGTCTATGCCGAAGCTTTCGATAGACTATATTCATTTTCCTGAATTGGGAGGAAGGCGAAAAGCAGTGAAAAACTCAAAGAATGATGCCTGGAAGAATGAAGCATTCCGGGGTTATGCCGATTATATGGAGACGGAAGAATTCAGGAAAGGAATTGAACGTCTTGAGAAAACTGCTGCAAAACGGAAAACAGCCTATATGTGCTCGGAAGCCGTATGGTGGCGATGCCACCGATCGATGATTTCCGATTACCTGAAATCAAAAGGCTGGACTGTGCTTCATATTATGGATTTGCACAAAGTGCAGGAACATCCTTATACCTCTCCTGCCCGCGTTATACAGGGGACGCTTGATTATTCTACAAGACCCGGAAAAGAAGATGCCGGCTAGGCCTTCATATTAATAAACTGAAGAGGCATTCCGAAGTCCTGCTTGCGGAGTAAAGCGATTACTTCCTGAAGATCGTCAATTTTTTTGCCTGAAACCCGCACCATTTCATCCATCTGGGAAGGAGAAACTTTGAGCTTCGAATCCTTGATCGCTTTCACAATTTTTTTAGCCGTTTCTTTGTCGACCCCCGTCTTTACTTTCAGCTCTTTTTTGATCATAGCCCCTGAAGCATACTCCTCCTTACTCATGTCCAGCGATTTGGCGTCAATGCCCTGCTTGGCCATACGGGTAATGATTACATCCACAATGGCTTTGACACGCATGGAATTTTCGGTGGTAATTTCCAGCGTGCTGGTCTTTTTATCAAGTTCAATAGTCCCTTTGGTATCTCTGAAATCATAGCGGTTCATGATTTCTTTTTTAGCCACGTTAATGGCATTGTCCAGAGTCTGGGGATCTACTTTACTGACCACGTCGAATGAAGGCATAATAAACGATTTAGAGTGCTAATATTCAGGGACAAAAATAGTCATTGTACAACAGACATAAAAAGATGTGTATGATTAAGTTTTTTATGTATTATCTCTTATCTTCGTTTTACCTTACCTTATTAACATACATGGGAAAAATTAAAAAAGAGAAGAAAGTATTTGTGCTTGACACCTCGGTGATTTTATACGATCATAATGCCGTAAAACATTTTCAGGAACACGATGTAGCGATCCCCATTACAGTGCTGGAAGAGCTTGATAATTTTAAAAAGGGGAACGATATCAAGAATTTCGAAGCCCGGGAATTTATTCGCTTTCTGGACGAACTTTCCGGCGAATTCATGCTTCAGGACTGGATTCCGCTGCATGGGAACAAAGGAGGAAAATTCAAGGTCGTAATGAATACCCATAGCTTCGGACAAGTAGATGCCGAAGAAATCTTTGATGAGAAAAAGGCTGATCACAAAATCCTGAATGCCGCATTGAACTTACAGGCAGAGGTGAAAGATGCCAGGGTCATACTCGTGACGAAAGATATTAACCTGCGTTTAAAAGCAAAGTCTCTGAATCTTCCCGCCGAGGATTATTCTACCGGAAAGATCCAGAATGTAGATACCCTTTATACCGGCAATACACTGATTGAAAATGTGACTTCCGATATCATCAATGAGATTTACGAAAAAGGCTATTGCAAAACAGACATCATCTCTAAAAACCAACTGGTGACCAACCATTACTATATCCTGAAAAGTGGCAAAAATTCTGTGCTCGCTTTTTACAATGCGGTGGAAAAAAGGATCGAGCATGTGGAGAAGAGAACGGTGTATGGCATTAAACCGAGAAATGCAGAGCAGACCTTTGCCATTCACGCGATTCTGAATCCGGAGATCAAGCTGGTTTCCATTCAGGGAGTTGCCGGAACAGGAAAAACCCTGCTGGCTCTTGCCGGCACACTGGAGCAGAGAAAAAACTATAAGCAGATCTACCTGGCACGACCAATCGTTCCGCTGAGCAATAAAGATATCGGATATCTTCCCGGAGATATCAAATCAAAGCTCAATCCTTATATGGAGCCCTTGTTCGATAATCTTAAATTCATCCAGAACCAGTTTAACGAAACTGACAGCGATTACCAGCGGATCACGGAAATGCTGAACAAGGAAAAGCTAGTGATCACTCCCCTGGCTTATATCAGAGGAAGGAGTCTTTCCAATATCTGCTTTATTGTGGATGAAGCCCAGAACCTTACTCCCCATGAAGTGAAAACCATCATTTCCAGAGCAGGCGAAAACACTAAAATCATCTTCACGGGCGATATATATCAAATTGATACTCCGTATCTTGACTCCCAAAGTAACGGTCTTTCCTTCCTGATAGACCGGTTGAAAGACAATAATCTGTATGCACACATCACCCTTGAAAAGGGCGAAAGATCGGAGCTTGCAAACCTTGCCAATGAGTTGTTGTAAACAATCTAATGGCATGATTATTGGGAAATAAACCCTTAATTAATTAAGTTTAAACCATAACCTAACCAATCTTTATTATGAAAAAAATACTTTTACTGGCCGCTGCCTTTTTGACTTTTAACGCAGCGAGTTTTGCTCAATCTCCTTACACGATCGAGCCTATCATGAAACTGGGTACTGAATTTGCCAAACAAATCGAAGCAAAATATCCTGGTGTTATTGTTCAGAAAGCTGAGTTTGATTTCGCGCTGGATGACAACTATACTTATATCGACATGAGCGATAAGCTCGATTATATCATTGCAGGTATTGCTGATGACAACGTAGCGGATATCAGCCTGATCGTTTATAAGAAAGTAGACGGTACCTGGGTAAAGCTGAAAGAAGACAGCGAAGTTAAAAACTCTGCTTTCCTGGAAATCGATCCTTCCTATACAGGCGAATACGCGATCGATATCAAGGTAAATAAGCTGAATGCCGGAAAAACTTCAGGCCACGTAGGACTATTCGTTTTTGTTCAGGCCAAGAAACAGTAATCTTTATTCTATCAATAAAAAAAGTCCTCCTAAAGCGGAGGACTTTTTTTATACCTTATTTTCTGCCTCGCGGGCTTCAGCTTCAAAGCGGTTCTGATGGTACCCCTTCTTTATACTTTCCAGCAAATACATATAAATGAAGCGGATGAAGCCGTATTTTCTAAATTGCCTCACATGAGCCATTTCGTGCGCTACCCATTTTTTATCTTGCAGAAATTCCTCTCGGTTTACTCCGGTTAAATGAATGGTTTTGCCGATCACCATGGCCGTTTTTTTTGATTGAAGTACACGACCTGCCAGCCAGGCCGGGAAAGAATTTTCCCTGATCCTGATTGCCATCAGCGGAAGAGATCGGGATTAAAGGTATCAGGCTCGGCCGGTTTAGCGGGTTCCTTCGGGGGGTCTGATACGGCTAAAGTCTTTCTGTACTGGTAAGCGCAAATAGCGCCCGAAAGAGCACCGAAAAAGTGGGACTGCCAGGAAACGCCTGTCTGAGTTGGAAATATTCCCCAAATCAATCCGCCGTATACCGAAGTAACAAGAATGGCCAGCGCAATAGAGCGCGTATCTTTTCTGAATACTCCACTGAAAAAAAGAAAACTCAGAAAGCCGTATACCAATCCGCTGGCGCCAATGTGGTAACCATGACTGCTCTTCATCAGCCAAACCCATACTCCCGTCATAAAATAGATCCAGAAGAACACTTCAAAGGCAATTTTCCTGTAAAAATATACGACAATAATTCCCAGGATGAGCAGAGGCAATGTATTAGACATAAGATGATCGAAATTACCATGAATCAGAGGTGAAAAGAGAATTCCGATAAGTCCCTGAACCGTCCAGGGAAGAATGCCATAATGGCTAAGATCAATGCCAGAAACGGATTCAAAGATCCTTATGGCCCAGAGGATGGCTACAAAGAAAAAGGGATAAAAAAGGCTTTCGGCAGCTCTGCTCCTTATAGAAAACATGCGTATTTGTTGAAGTTATTCCTTCTTACTCACTATCATATCTATTACGTAATGAATCGCTGAAAGAATAAGACTGAAGATCAGAGCCCAGAGGAAGCCATTTACATAAAATCCATCAATCAGATAATCAGCAAGAAGGACGATGATGGCATTGATGACCAGCAGGAACAAACCAAGAGTCAAAAGTGTGACCGGTATGGTTAATAAAACAAGGATAGGCCTTACGATCATATTGAGTACAGCAAGAACAATCACCACAATGGCTGCGGAACCTGCGTCTTTGATTTCAATATTGGGAGTAAGCAAATGAGATACGGCAAGTATCCCGATGATGTTCAGAATGAATTTAATGATAAATCTCATGAAGCGGTGTTTAGGAGCTGGCTTTGATCAGGTCAAACTTAACCAGACTTAATTCTTTGGATAAAGATAAAACTTTCTTTTTCTGGTTGTTAAAATAATTCTGCAAATCATTTTGCTTCCTGTACGGAAGCTTCTCCCCGCTTTTCAGAATCTCTTTTCTGAAATCAAGCCATTCCAGCATATACCATTCCTGCATTTTTCTTGTAAAAAGTTCCAGTTTGAATTCATTCATTAATGAATTCTGAAATTGAGATTTCACGGTTTCCAGCTCGTGCTCTTTGAATAGTTTTGTCTTGATGGCAGGTTCCATAAGTTTATGATTAATTGATCAGATATGTTTATTAACCGGAAAAATCAAACAAAGTTTATAATGTAATAAAATATTACATCATATTTTAAGAAACATTTGCAAATAAAGTGCCATAAATTTGACTTTGGGTTAATTGTTGTTGATAATCAGTATAAAAAAGTACATACTTTATAGAGAAAAATTGCCCATAAAGCCATTTTCACAAATTATTACTATCTTGTTGTCGTTTTGCATCAAGCAGGTATGAAAAGGACTTTTATCTATTCCATGTTGTGGTTTCTTATAGGCGGAAGCTGCTTTTCCATCCAAACAGGATGTTCCTCCAAGCCTAAATCCGCCACAGAAAAGCGAATGAAAAAACAGGAGAAGCACAGAAAAAAACATCCTTGTCCGCAGATCGACTGCTAGTTAAAGTGTCTCTTTTATAAAAGATATTATACAGTTCATTTAAAGAAACTTAACGTTCATTATTACCAGGGATCTGAAGCCCGGACTACGAAAAGAGCATGCTAACCAAGAAAAGTAAATACGCGCTGAAGGCCCTTCTTTATCTGGCAAAAAACGAAGAGCAGCTTGTGCAGATCTCAGAGCTTTCCACGAAGGAAAACATCCCTCAGAAATTTCTTGAAAACATACTGCTGGAGCTTAGAAACCACGGAATACTCTACAGTAAAAGAGGAAAAGACGGTGGTTATAAGCTGGGAAAGACACCTGAAGAAATTACCTTCGGTCAGATTATCCGGATCCTTGACGGCCCTCTTGCTCCTATTGGCTGCGTAAGTCAGATCGCCTATCAGAAATGCGATGAATGCATCGATGAAAAAACCTGTAATATCCGTCGTGTTATGAAAAAAGTCAGGGATCAGACCGCCGAGATCCTGGATGGAACGACCTTGAAGGATGCTCTAAACCAGGATATTATAAAAATTATTTAATTTTTTTTGAATAATGCTTGCACCGGACAATTAAAGCCTGTTATATTTGTCCATATATTCTATAGAGATTATGATAAAATATACAAAAACACTCGCAGTTATCACCCTTGTCGCCTTTGCAGCTTTTTTCAATTCTTGCAAAGGAAAGAAAACAATCAGCATTTCAGGAGCCTTTGCTCTTCACCCTTTGGCTGTAAAATGGTCTCAGGAATATATGAAGCTTCACCCCGAGATCAAGATTGACGTTTCATCGGGCGGAACAGGAAAAGGTATTTCGGATGTATTATCGGGCAATGCCGAAATCGGAATGGTTTCGCGCGAAATTAATCCTGCCGAAACAGAGAAAGGCGCATGGCCTTTGGCTGTATCAAAAGATGCCGTAGTAGCCACCGTGAATACCAGCAACCCTTACATTAAAACCATTCTGGAAAAAGGAATCAAAAAAGAAGGCTTTGAAGCCGTCTGGATTACCGGAAAGGCCAAGCAATGGTCGGATATCATTTCAGACAGCTCCGCTACCAATCATGTACAGATCTATAAAAGATCAGATGCAGCGGGAGCGCCGGAAGTCTGGGCAAAATACCTGGGCAAAAAACAGGAAGATCTGCTGGGCGTAGGCGTATTCGGAGACCCCGGTCTTGCCGATGCAGTCAAGAAAGACCCGAATGGAATAGGTTTCAACAACCTGGCCTTTGTCTACAACATCAGCACAAAAAAACCTTATGAAGGTCTGCTCCCTGTGCCAATCGATGTGAATAACAATGGCACCATCGATTCAACCGAAAATTTTTACGGCAGTATGGATCTGATCATCGAGGCCATCAATAAAGGAGCGTATCCTTCCCCTCCTGCGCGTGATCTTTATTTTATCACCAAAGGAAAACCGACAGATCCGGCAGTCACAGAATTCCTGAAATGGGTACTTACCGACGGACAGCAATATGTAGAACAATCGGGCTATGTAAAATTGCCAGATAGCCAGCTGCAACCGGAAATCAATAAACTTAAATAAAAACATACAAGCATAAACCCTGGTTTATTGCTTTACTTAATTGTCTATATAATCTATAGAGTTAGATATAAATATATTACTAATAAACTACACTACGAATCATGAAAAAATACATCAGCAAAGCTCTTATCCTTCTATTCCTGATCATTTCTAATGTGGCCATGGCCCAGCATCCCAATGCAATCAGAGATTATAATCCCAACCACATGTTCTGGTTTCAGGGAGTAATTAATGGAAAATTCAAAAAAGACAGTAAATGGGGATTCCAGATGGATATTGAATACAGAAGACAGGCAGATCCCCAGCATGCTTATGATCCGGGAACGACCGTTGGTACAGACCGTTTTAATATTTTCAAGCATCCATATCAATATGCCCTGCGACCATTTATTCATTATCAGCCGAATGAAAACATCCGCTTTTCATGGTCACCCATTACCTGGTTCGGGACCTACTCCTTTCCCATCAATGGAAAAGTTACTTACCAGCCTGAATACAGAACCAGTCCGCAAATCACCTTATATCAGAAGTTCGGCAAGGTTCAGATCCAGCACAGATTCAGAGATGAATTCCGGTTCTATGGTGTTAAAACAAACACGGATAATGTAGGAGATCCGACAGGACCTGCGGGAAGCTATAACTTCTACAACACCAATCATCAGAATCGTTTCAGATACCTGGTCAGAGCTATTATACCACTCAATAAACCTAAGTTGGAGAAAGGTACCTGGTACATCATGACATCAAGTGAGCTCTTTGTGAAATTCGGAAAGTATATTGCCAATGGAAATATCTTCGATCAGAACAGGTTCTATTTCAACCTTGGCTATAAATTCCATCCGGAAATACGTGCCGAAATTGGTTACCTGAACCAGACCGCCTTACGTCTGAACAACAAAGCCAAGAATAATGTGGACCTGAACAACAACCTGTTCGTGACGATCATTTTCGATAACATCAATAATCTGTTCAGCAAAAAAGACGATGCCCAATAAGATTTCAGAAGTAAAAAAGCGGTGTAAAGTAAATAAATAGTATATTTGCCTTTAA
>JBJMLY010000448.1:0-6226 GCA_045805025.1 Cytophagaceae bacterium
ATTTTGCTATTTCCACTCATTCTTCTCTGTTCTCACTATGAGCCTTGACCCATGGACGGATAATCAGGCGGGTGGCCCGATCAAAGGTGAAATAATTCCAGATCCAGTTGATCAATGTGGTCACTTTATTCCGGAAGCCTACCAGGAAAAGCAGATGCACAAACATCCAGGTGAACCAGGCAAAGGTGCCTGAGAACTTCCATTTCGGCAGATCCACCACGGCACGGTTTCTTCCGACGGTTGCCATGCTTCCCTTGTCGTAATAACTGAAAGACTTCCACACTGCTGACTTATTTTTCATAAACGCTTTTAGATTATTGGCAAGGTTTTTTCCCTGCTGTATCGCTACCTGGGCCAGCATTGGATGGCCCTTCGGTAATTTATCCGTAATCATGGCTGCCGGATCTCCGATGGCAAAAATAGTCTGATATCCATTCACCTTATTAAACAGATCCACTTGGTACCGGCTACCTTTGACCGCTTCTGCATTCAAACCTTCAATAATGGTTCCCATTACCCCGGCAGCCCAGATTACCGTCTGTGAATAGAGCTCTGATCCGTCTTTTAATTTAATGGTATATCCATCGTAGTTCAATACGCCCGTATTCAACTTCACATTAACACCAAATTCCTGCAAATATTTGAGCGCATGAACGGAAGCATTTTCCGACATACCATTCAGCAGCTTAGGGCCGTTCTCGATGAGAATGATATCCATTTTTTTAAAATCAATTTCCGGAAGATCTTTGGGCAGCACTTTTTTCCGCAGCTCTGCCAGAGCACCGGCCAGTTCTACGCCTGTGGCTCCCCCACCCACAATAACAATATCCAGTAAACTGTCCAGCTGTTCTGAGTCTGTACTCAGCAACGCATTTTCAAAATTCTGCAGGATCTTGCTTCTCAGGTCCAGCACTTGCGGAACCTGCTTCATTGGGAAAGCTTTTTTCTGAAGTTCGGTATTCCCATAATAATTGGTGCGGGAACCGGTAGCGATTACCAGATAGTCGTACTTCAAAGTACCGATGGTCGTATCGATGGAATTGCTTTCGGGTATGATCTTTTTCACTTCCGCCATCCTGAAATAAAAATCTTTATACCCCTTAAATACTTTTCGCAGGGGCGCGGCTATAGAATCCGGTTCCAACCCTGATGTAGCCACCTGATAAAGCAAAGGCTGAAATGTATGGTAGTTATGCCGGTCAAACAGCACCACCTGAAAAGGACTTTCCTTCCCCAATGTTTTTACCAGTTCTATACCTCCAAAACCTCCCCCTATAACAACCACGCGGGGCTTGTCTGTATCGGGAATATTCATGGAGATTTTCGGCGCTTCTGAATTGGGGGTAAGAACAGTCTGATTGTTTGAGTTTTCCATAATTAAAAAATCATAAGTCTAATATATTAAAATTCCTTTTAGAGAACAGGAGGATTTACTGAATGTTCAAGGGGATTTTGATATATTGTATAAACAAGACTATAGAATTATGCTCGCAAAAGCCATTAAAATTGCTACTGAAGCACATGCCAGTCAGAAAGACAAAAACGGAGCTCCTTATATCCTCCATGTGATGAGGGTAGGTCTGAGAGGAAAAAATGACAATGAGAAGATCTGCGGAATCCTGCACGATGTTGTTGAAGATACGGACTGGACTTTTGAAAAACTGGAAAAAGAAGGTTTCTCAGAGGAAGTGATCGCCGCCTTGAAATGCGTGACCAAGACCAGCGAAGACGAACCCTATGATGATTTTATTGAACGTGTGAAAAAGAACAAGCTGGCCATTGCTGTCAAGATCAATGACCTGGAAGATAATATGGATGTGCGGCGCATACCTCAGCTAACCGAAAAAGATATGCTCCGGATCAACAAATACCTGAAAGCCTACCGCGAGCTGATAAAGCTTTAATAACTAGCTGCAGCCCTTGGTGAAGAAAAGCAGGGCAAAGCCGATAGCCGCAAAGTTGGCGACAATGATGAGCAGATGTCTGACGTCTTTATTCATAATTTTGTTGTTGGTTGCTGGTTGTCTGTTGCCAATATACTATCAACCAGCAACCGACAACAAACAACTATTTAAGTTCTTCCCTTAAAAATCTTGCTGTATAGCTTTGCTTATTTTTTGCGACCTCTTCCGGCGTGCCTTCGCAGACAATCTCTCCACCTTTATTTCCGCCTTCAGGGCCAAGGTCTATGATATAATCCGAGACTTTGATCACATCAAGATTGTGCTCAATCACAAGCACAGTATTTCCTTTATCCACCAGCTTGTTTAACACCTCCAGCAGAAGCTGAATGTCCTGGAAGTGCAATCCTGTTGTGGGCTCATCCAGAATATACAGAGTCTTGCCTGTATCTTTTTTGGATAGTTCCGTGGCCAGCTTCACGCGTTGAGCTTCTCCTCCGGATAAAGTCGAAGCATGTTGCCCAAGCGTGATATAACCAAGACCCACTTCTTTGAGCGTCTGGATTTTTCTGAGAATCTTCGGCTGACTTTCGAAATATTCTACAGCCTGCTCGACCGTCATGTCAAGTACATCGGCAATGGACTTTCCCTTAAACCTTACCTCCAGTGTTTCCCTGTTGTATCTTTTGCCTTTGCATTCCTCGCAGAAAACATGCACGTCGGGAAGAAAATCCATCTCGATCACTTTGAGACCTGCGCCTTCGCAGGCTTCACAGCGCCCCCCTTTTACATTAAAGGAAAACCTTCCCGGCTTATACCCTCTGATCTTCGCTTCAGGAAGCTGTGTAAACAAGGTACGTATGTCTCCGAATACTTCGGTATAAGTGGCAGGGTTCGATCTTGGCGTTCTGCCTATAGGCGATTGATCCACTTCGATCACTTTATCAATCAGCTTTAATCCATCGATCGATTTGTAAGGAAGCGGTTCTCTTTTGCTATGGAAGAAATATTTATTGAGTATGGGAAATAAAGTATCATGAATAAGAGAAGACTTTCCGCTGCCTGAAACACCGGTCACACAGATCATCTTTCCGAGAGGTAGCGTAAAGTTTACCTTCTTGAGGTTATGGCCCTCAGCCCCTTTCAGTACAATAGACTCTCCTGTTCCTTTTCTTCGCTGCGCGGGAACTTCTATTTTCAGATCACCCAGCAGGTATCTTGCTGTAGTACTTTTCTGCCGGATGAATTCTTCCGGAACTCCGGCCGCCACGACATGACCTCCATGTCTTCCTGCACCGGGACCAATATCAAGAATGTAGTCGGAGTGCATCATCATATCTTTATCATGCTCCACCACAATCACGGAGTTGCCGATATCACGAAGGCTCTTTAAAGCCGCAATGAGTTTTTCGTTATCCCGCTGATGCAGGCCAATGCTGGGCTCATCCAGGATATACAATACACCGACCAGCTGTGTGCCGATCTGCGTAGCAAGTCTGATCCGTTGTGCTTCTCCTCCCGAAAGGGTTCTTAAAGGTCTGTCAAGATCAAGATAATCGAGTCCCACATCCAGCAGAAAACCGATTCTATTCCTTATTTCCTTTAATACTTCGGCGGCAATCGTATTCTGTCGCTCCGAAAGTCTGCTTTCCAGGTTGGAGAACCAGTCTTTGAGTCTCACAATATCCATCTTCGCCAATTCTGAAATATTTCTGCCGTCGATCTTGAAATGCAGCGATTCTTTCTTCAATCTGGCCCCCTCGCATTCCGGACAAACCCTGGAAGTCATGTATTCGCTCAGCCAATCCAGCGTTTTCTCGGATCCGGATTCCTGCTGCGCTTTGAGAAAATTCAGAATCCCTTCAAAACGGAAGCTGAATACATGTCCGCTGGCAGATCTCATTTTCGCCACTTCTTCGGTACCATAAAGAATTGCCTGCAAGACTTCATGGGGTATATCTTTCACGGGCGTAGACAAGCTGCACTGATATTTTTTCAGCATGGCAGCAAGCTGCTTGAAGATCCAGATGTCACGGAACTCGCCCAACGGTGCTATACCACCCCTGCTGATGCTTAATTCTTTATCGGGAACAATGGAGTCTTCTGTGATCTCTTCGATATGTCCGAGTCCGTTACAAACAGGACAGGCGCCATAAGGGGAGTTGAACGAAAATATATTCGGAGCGGGCTCGTCGTATGAAATTCCGGAAACCGGATCCATCAGGAATTTAGAGAAGAATTGGGTCTTGCCGTCTTTCCCGTTTACATTGGGCAGAACCATCATGATGCCTTTACCATGCACCAGGGCTGTGCTTACCGACTGGCTGATCCGGTATCTTTCTTCTTCCTTTACGGCAATGCGGTCGATCACGATTTCTATATCGTGCACTTTGTAGCGGTCTACCTGCATTTTAGGGCTGATATCCATCAGCTCTCCATCCACCCGCACTTTTGTAAAACCAAGTTTTCTGATCTGCAGGAAGAGTTCTTTATAGTGACCTTTCCTTCCTTTCACGACAGGTGCAAGAATGGTCGCTTTCTGGTCTTTGAAATTGGTAAGAATGTGTGTAATGATCTGGTCTTCAGACTGCCTCACCATTTTTTCTCCGGTTACATAGGAAAATGCTTCGGCCGTTCTGGCGTAAAGAAGACGAAGGAAGTCGTAGATTTCGGTAACCGTACCAACCGTTGACCTGGGATTTCTGGAGGTAGTTTTCTGTTCGATGGAAATCACCGGACTGAGTCCATTGATTTTATCGACATCGGGCCTCTCCATGCTTCCGATAAAAGAGCGGGCATATGTGGAGAAGCTTTCCATGTACCTCCGCTGTCCTTCGGCATAGATGGTATCAAATGCCAGAGAAGATTTACCGCTGCCGCTGATGCCTGTGATGACCACCAGCTTATTTCGCGGAAAGCTTATATCGATATTTTTGAGGTTATGTTCACGGGCTCCGAAGATTTCAATTTCTTCAAAGCCGGTAAGATCTGTAGGATTATTTTGCAGCTTCTTGGCCAAAATGATTTTTATTTAATAACAACCCTGGCCGAAAGAGGTTCCTTCAAATTCATGTTTAAAGAAAGATCAGGACAGGGATCAGTTTTGCAAGTTAATATCTGCAAGCGGAATGACCTAATATAGGTCTGAAGTTTAAAGAGGAAATAACATGCTAAGTCCCTGGCCGGAAGAATTGCGGGATGTGGAATCCTTCTTCAGATTACTCTGAAATCCTTCTTTTTCAGGCAGCAGGATGATATAGGTTTTACCGGGCTCTTTAATAGTGAGCGTGTTTTTTAAGAGCCAGGGATTAAGCTCCTTCAGTGCTTCAATGGTAGTTTTATGATCCGCAGCAAACTTTGTAAGATCTTTGATCGTATTGCTCACGACTATTTTTCTAATTCTTTCCACCCGATGGCTCTTCACCTTCATCCCATATTTCTTCGGATTTTTAAGCAGGTCTTTGATTGAAAGGATGCGATAAATGTACTTTTCGGTTTCTCTATTCAGATCCAGATCGTAATAAGAGTTTACGCTTTGCTTTTTAAAAGCCTGCAGCAAGCCGGTCATTCCGCTGTTATAAGAAGCTGCAGCGGAAGTCCAGGAACCGAAAAGCGCATGAGCCTGCTTAAAATATTTACAGGCGGCCTTTGTCGCTTTGATGGCATGATATCTTTCGTCGACTTCGGAGTTCACTTCCAGTCCGAGCTCAGTCGCGGTAGGCGCCTGGATTTGCCAGAACCCTGCAGCACCCATCGGAGAAACCGCATTGCTGAGGTTGCTCTCTGCCACCGCCAGATACTGGAAATCTTCCGGAATATTATTGGCTTTAAGAATCTTTACGATCTGGGGAAGCCAGATGCGGGTATTTCTCATGAGCAGGCGGGTACTGGAGTTCTGTCCCGTATTGATCCTGATCTCACTATAAAATCTTCTGTAATCTTCAGGCTCCTTAAAATGGACTTTCTCCCCTGCAAAGGAGAGATCGTCCGGCATTCTGCCGAGCAACATCTGGTGTCTCAGCTGGTGCCCCGGCACAAAGAGAACCTTGTCGGTTAAGCTCTTGTAGTATGTGTAACCGGAGAATGAGATGATTAACCATAGAAATGATATGCTGAGTTTTTTTTTCAAACCTAGAAGTTAGGCTGCAGCAGGTATTTGGAATAGAAGTCGTCTATTACTCTTACCGCTTCGGCCGGTGTATCTACAATATTTATAAGATCCATATCCTCCGGATTAATGTTGATCTCTTTTTTCCACATGATCTTCTCGATCCAGTCCATTAAGCCGGACCAGAAGCTTTTGCCGACAAGAACGATCGGGAAGC
>JBJMLY010000449.1:0-7659 GCA_045805025.1 Cytophagaceae bacterium
CTTCCTATCGTCGCGCTCAGTGAATTTAAAATCTCCAATCCGTGGTTGCCATTTCCCAATTGGGTGATTCCGTCTGAACCGAGTCCAATCTTATTCCCTTTTACAACAGCATTATCGGAAGCACTGATCTTTACGCCATCCTGACCGTTGGAAGAAATCACATTATCCAATACCATCACTCCGGTACAAGTCGTTGTTGTTTCAATGCCGTTGTTGATGTTGGGAATAGAACTGTTCCCCGAAATGCCCGTTCCGATATAATTATTCCGGATCAGGCAGCTGACAGAAGTCTGCAGGTAGATTCCACGCTGTTTATTCCCGCTTATGAGATTTCTGTAGTTGGAAGTGGGACCTCCTATAGTGGTGTTGTTTGAACCTGTGGCGCAGAATATTCCTGCATAGGGACCTCCGGTAACTTGGTTATTAGGAATTAAAGCGGTACCGGTAATATCCGTTCCTATGTAGTTGCCCATAATTACCGTGCCGGTTGAAGTGGTTCCGATCCGGATTCCATTCTGGCCGCATCCGGAGATAATATTCCGCTCGGCAATTCCTCCCGTGCCACCTATAATAGTGTTCTGGGAATTTATAATATAGATCCCATGCAGCAGCGTATCCGGAGTGGCGATGCGGGCAGTCCCGCCAGCATTGGTGCCGATATGACTACAGATGATTGTAGTGTTGTTACTTACATTTACATAAATCCCTCTTTCGGATCCATAGATGACCAAACCCCTTATCGTGCTTCCCGAGGAGTTTACACCGGATAATTGTAAAGCCCCGTTCGATACGGCGTTGGTGCCATTCAATTCAATGATCAGATTTCCGGGGGCGGCTCCCGGTTGAGACAAGCCATCGATATACACCGGTCTGGTAATGATCAGGGCCGTTGCGGCGGTAATTAAATAAGGAGGCCCGGGTATGTTGAACAGTACTGTATCTAAAACAGCCGTCGCATTAGCCAAACGGATACACTTTCTCAAAGTATTTGTTCCGTCTGCGGCTACATAACCCAGGGCATTGTCAATATCTCCATTATTGTCTACTGTAAAAGTTGCAGCCTGGACGCCTGAGGCAGAAACAAGCATGGAAAACATCCAGAGGTATAATAACTTTCTCATATTTTGTGGTATTTAGAATGACTTACAGAATTAAATTTTACTGTCTGTTCTAATGTACCGGCAGGAAGAAGAAAGTGAACGGGTTTTTCCTTATAAAATGTGTTTTTGACAGGATAAACTTTAAAATTTCAAATACATACTCACGGATAGAATGGCTGAAAAGACACTAAATAGAGCGGAAAAAGGGACTCTATATTATAAAATAGGGATTTTCAACAGTTAGATAGCAATTGTTTGCGACTAAAATGCCCGACATGCCTATAAAGCGTAAGTTTCTTTTTTGGCTTGTCTTTCTAAAGCTATCAATCTAATCGTAAAAAGCTGTTGATTACTCAAATAAGAGGCATTTGTGTCGGACTTAGTAAGCTTAAATTTTCTGGAAAGAAACGTTTTTCTATTGAAGCACGGAAGGAAAGATTCCCAATGATTGCTCTGTAAAAGGATAAGATATGCCCTAAGTGATCAAAATAGCCTGATATATAATTAGAGTGTGTTATGTAAGCGTGAATTGATAATCAAAAAGCATATCGTTTTTATCTAAAATTTTCATTTTTTATTATTATTTAACTTACACTGCACAGAACCTAGGGTATAATTATATCAGAACTTAAAAAATTCCTGATATGATTATAAAATACAAAGTTTTAACGCTTCTTCTTCTGAGTGCTCACCTGCTCTGTGCTCAGGAAATATTTCCCGGAGGTCCGGGCACACTGGGAAGTTACAGACTCGACTTTCCTTATGCTGCATCGGGGTGGAAATATTCACATGGTATTTACGCTCCTATTGGCGACAATACTCAATCTCATATCAAAAAAGGGCCTGGGTATACAGGGCCGGTACAGACACATGCCTGGTGGACTTCCGCTTTGTGGGATCATGGCAACCTTACCATTATAGATGGGACCACGACTAAAAGTATTACCGATGTAAGCCACGAAATGCATTCCGGTCCTTTATATCCGTACCCTTTACTGCTTCAGGCTAAGGCGGAAGGATTTGTAATCAGAGGAGGACTCAGTGATATTAATGGAGGAGATAATGAAGTGGAATGCCATTCCGCGGTAACGGATACACGGGTTGGACTGGCGGGTGATACGGCTGCTCAGACCTCGGTTGACAGCTATGGCGACTGGCATGCTGTTTTTTACCAAAGCTATCCTTCAGGCAATACACTGAGAATGACTGCCGCCCAGGGTTGTCCTTTTGCATTCTTTGAAATGACCGGCACCGCAAGACCTGCTATTTATGGAGTCAATAAAAGAATTGTCACTAAATCTACCACCGGAAATTCATTCATATTTTCAGTGGCTCCTGAAGGCAGGACCATTTATGTGGGAGTATTTTTTCCTGCCGGCACTGTGGCAGGAAAAGAAGGTGCCGCCGCAGCTACTTTTCAGCCCATTCCACTTTTACCTCTCACTGTTCCACCAGCGACATTTGAACCAGGCTGGAGAAATATGGAATTTATTATGCCGGGTGCAGCCGGCGTTAACCGCTGGTTCAGTGTAGCAATCATGCCTGATATGAATAAGGCCACCCTGGACTATTACGAAGCAAGGGCTTTTAACTTCATCACAGGCACCAACCATACTTACACATTTAATGAAACGACCAGCAAACTGACGACTACCTTCACAGCCAGCACCACAGCAAAATACAGCGGCATTTTAGCGCCAACAAATGTAGCCGCATTGGGAACACTTCAGGCTCTGTACAAGCATCAATACCTGTATGCCGATGCCACGACAGCCGCTGCGCTGACAGGATACACATATCCTTGTCCGCGCGGAACCATGAAGGTGTATGCCACCAACGTCTTCCAGACGGTCATGACTCATAAAGGAGTTCTGCCCAACCTGGGCTGGGCGAATACTTCAGATCCCGTTCAGCTGAAGGCTTATATTGATAATTACCTGCCTACCATTAACATTCCTCAAAAGTCTGCCGATGGATATAGCAAAGACGGGATGGTATCGCTCGCCACCATCGCCGAAATTTCAAGTCAGCTTGGATATACTGCTGCAAAGAACAAGTGTCTCGATGCCATGGAGTCTAGGCTCACAGATTGGTTTACGTCGCCGGTAAACTCAGACTGGCAGATGTTTGTCTATGACAAGGACTTTAATTACATGGCCCACTATCCCAATGCTTTTACTTCTTCGGGACAATTTGTTGATATGCATTTTCACATGGGCTACCTTATTTACGGAGCGGCTATACTGGCAAGATACCGTCCTGCCTGGGCTGCCAAGTATGGAGACATGGTAGAAACTGTTATAAGACAGATCAATGATTACAGAAAGGATATGACGGATCCCGGCACGGGAGCGGCGCCTGATATCGGATGGTTTCCTTATCTCCGCTTTTTTGATCCTTATGCGGGACATTCCTGGGCCGGCCCTACCGCTGACGGACAGGAGTCCGTTTCGGAAGCGATCATGTTTGGCTATGGCACTTTCTTATGGGGTGAGACCGTCAACAACAATAACCTTAGAAACCTTGGTGCCCTCTTATATATTACAGAAGCGGAAGCGGCAAAGTTATACTGGTTTGATGTAGATCACACGATCAATTACAATTGGGGTGGTACAACCTATCCTCATAACCATGTCACCATTCTGCGGGCCGCCGGAGGAACTTACGGCACGTACTTTTCTCCGGACGAAAAATGGTATTACTCGATCGATATCCTTCCTGAGACAGCAGGCTCCATGTGGTTAATATGGGACCCATCGCAGGCACAAACCATTTTCAATGATCTTCCTGCAGGAGGTTACCCCGGCTGGGACGATCATGGTTATCATTACAATTTTGTACACGCAGGTTTTGATGCAGGCGCTGCAACAAATGCTTATGATAGCTATGCGGTTTCCGAGCAATGGATCAATCCCACCTTTGCTTTTGTCAACGGAGACATACCTGAACTTTACCAATGGGATCACACGCTGGACAGCGTCGGAGTATACGATCAGTCGGTGCAGGCTAATATTACAGGATTTTCTGTTTTCAGGAAAGATAACTGCAAGCATTATATGATTTACATGCCTCCATGGAAGGGACCCAAAACCGTTACGTTTAGCGACGGGCAATCCTTCAATGTGCCAAATGATACAGTAATAGTGTATAAAGTTTGTACTGATCCGCTTCCTTTAAACTGGCTCGAGATCCATGGGGAAAACATTAACAATGATCATATTAAGCTAACCTGGTCCACCGCGTCCGAAATCAACACTGATTATTTTGAAATAGAAAGAAGCAGTGATGGAAGGAAATGGACTACGATCGGACAGGTGAAAGCAGCGGGGGATCAAAGCGATATTTCCAGATACACATTCACAGACGCTTCACCTTTGCAGGGAACGAACTACTATCGTCTGAAAGAAACGGATAAGGATAAGAAGTCTGATTACAGTAAAATGGTCAAGGTCGACTTCGGAATATCCGAAATTGCCTTTTCCATTTATCCCAATCCAGCTGGCAGCTTCTTTAAGGTAAGGGCTATTCCTGCCGCGATCGAAAAATTCAGTTTTTGTCTGAAGGATGTCCTTGGCAGAATTATTCTTTTACAGGAATCAAGCCGCGATTTGTCAGAAATATCTTTCGCCAGCAGCGATCTGAGCAGCGGGATTTATTTATTGGAAATCACTAATCAGGAAAACGGATCTAAAATTATCTATAAGATCATCAAAGAATAGTTCAGCTTAATCCCGATTTCAATTAGTATAAAAAAATGTTAACCCTTTAAAATCATCTTTAACTCCGTGTTCGCACACGACAAATTTTAAAATTATGAGACACATCTATTTGCTTATGACTTTTGTTTTGCTTTCCTCCGCCTCGATGGCGCAAACCATTTTCGAAGACGCGGAATCAAACACAGGATTTTATTCTTACACGACTCCTGGATCCGGTATGGCCAGCATTACTAATCCTCAGAGCTCAGGCATTAATACCAGTTCTATGGTGAAGCAGTACACCCGGCCAGGGGCCGCCGATGGAGGATTTTCAAGTTTACAGATGGGCTTTAATTCAACATTTACCAGCACCATTGATCTTACTACTTATAATCAGGTGAAAATAAAAATCTTCGCCCCAAAGATGGTAAAGGTGCTCGGTATTATAGGCATCAATGGTAATGCAGGCGCGAATGTAGTAAGGTCAACCGAAGTAACGCTTCCTAATCAGTGGCAAGAGCTAAGCTTTGACTTTTCAGCCATAGCATCCGGCACGACCTACAATCGTTTAATATTTCAGATTGATCCCGGCACCAACAACACGGGGACTTATCTGCTGGATGATATACGCATAGATAACGTAATTGCCGCGCCGCACATTACCACATCTGGGAACGGGGGTGTTTATAACCTGAACTTATCCGCAGTGGATATTGCGGACAATAATAATGCATCTGACCTCAAAGTATCATTTAATAAGCTGGCTACGGAAACTTATATAAATGCTTACAGAGTGATCGTAGTGAAAGATGCAGTAGCGAACAATTTCACCCTAGCAGCTGCCAATGCATTGCCAGCTACGGGCTATACCGAGATAGCTGCGGGCGCGGCTTTTAATTATAATTTTGTGCTTCCTTCGACACAACTTGACTCGGACGGAGATCCCATTAACAATTCCACCTCTTCTTACAGAATATTTGTTCTGAGCGTGGCAAAATCGCCCGCGACCATTAATAACCTGTCCTCTCCTTCCAATGTGATTCTAAGCTGCTCAGGTCCTGTACAGTCTAATATATTTGACGATGCCGAGTGTCAGCGGAATATTACCTATAGTTATTTGTCAAGCTCGGGATATTTGCCTGTGATCGCTAATCCGGTCAGTGGAGGCATCAATACAAGCGCTTATGTATTGAGCTATAAA
Organism: Cytophagaceae bacterium; assembly: GCA_045805025.1. Classification (GTDB taxonomy): domain Bacteria; phylum Bacteroidota; class Bacteroidia; order Cytophagales; family Cytophagaceae; genus DATMOV01. The sequence goes on from JBJMLY010000449.1 coordinate 6,000, forward strand.
AGACCAGGAAATGCCGACGGTAATTATTCAAGCATTCAGGCTACATTCAGCGCTGACCAGACACAAAAGCTTGACCTGACGGAAAGAAACCAGGTGAAAATAAAAATTTATTCTCCCGCCGCAGGTGTTGCAGTGCTCTGTCAGCTCAACAGTAATACTATCCAGAAATCTGCTACAATAACAGCAGCAAATACCTGGCAGGAGTTAACGTTTGACTTCAGCGGGCAGGCAGCAAATACTGGCATAAACAAAATTTTAATACTGATCTCTCCCAATACGACCAATTCGGGTCAATATTATCTGGATGATTTTAAGATCGTAAGCGCTGCCAAAGCGATTACAGCATTTAGCTTTCAGGGTTTGGTTCCGGCGGTTACAGATACTATCGATGAGGTCAATAAGACCATATCGCTTACTGTTCCTTCAGGAACCGATGTAACGGGCCTTGTTGCAAACTTCACTTCATCTCTTGGGTCGACGGTCTCTGTATCGGGTACAACTCAGGTAAGCGGAACTACGCCCAATGATTTTACCAATCCTGTGAGCTATACAGTAACCGCGGAGGATGGGTCCTTCGTGAGTTATATGGTATCAGTAACCAAAGCACTGAGCAACGCCAAGGCAATCATCACTTATAATTTTTCCTCTCTTTCTGTTACCGGCACTATTGACCAGACCAATAAGGCGATTGATCTTACAGTTCCTTCTGGCACGGATGTCAGCGCGCTTGTAGCGGATTTTACAGTATCGGCCCTGGCTACAATCAAGGTAGGAAGCATAGTGCAGACCAGCGGAAGTACAGCAAATGATTTTAGCAGCCCCGTCGTTTATACCGTAATTGCCGAGGATGGATCCATGGTAAATTATACAGTCACAGTAACTATTGCGGCTCCGTCCTTAAGCAGTGCAAAAATTATCAGCGCTTTTGGCTTTTCAAATCCTACTGTAAATGGTGTCATTGATGAGCCTAATAAGACGATCAGCATTACAGTTCCTTCGGGTACGGATGTCAGCGCGCTCGTAGCTGATTTTACAGTATCGCCCCTGGCTACTGTCAAAATAAGCAGCACAGGACAAACCAGCGGAAGTACAGCGAATGATTTCAGCAATCCTGTAATTTACACGGTTATTGCCGAAGACGGTACAATGGCGGATTACACTGTTACTGTTATGCTATCTACAGCCACAGGGCTACAGTCCACCAATTTATCTTCATTCTTCCATGTATCTCCTACCGTAAGTCAGGGCCTATTTAATATAACGGTTGATCGGAAAATGGAAGGAGATGTGATGGTTTATGATAGGTTGGGCAGAATTATATTTAGATCCGGTCTGTCTGATCAGACAATAAATTTAAGCAAAGAAGCAAGCGGTAATTATTATCTGAAAGTTCAGACCTCTGAAGGATCTTCAGTCATACCAATCATAAAGCAATAGATTTTATTAACATAAAACGAATATAAAGATAAATTCCCAATCAGGATCATTTGGGAAATTATAAAATTCATAAGATTAAACGAATTAATACCTTTTAATTTAAAGCACAATAAGATACAAAAATTTACGTGTAAAAGTATAAATATAATAGGTCGAGAAAGTAGACAAAGAGTAAATTATAAGTTAAAAGATATAATTCCAATTTTTAGAAGAAAAAAGAAAA
>JBJMLY010000450.1:0-3248 GCA_045805025.1 Cytophagaceae bacterium
AAAACTTTACCAACTATTTTTGTCGCGTCTTATTGGCAAGTTCTTTAAACTCTTCCACGCTGATCTTTTTATCCTGGAAAGAGATTTTTTCTCTGATCAGGCTTAAAACCTTCTCGAAGAACACTTGTTCAAACATTTTCATGTAATTTTTGCCGTTTTCCTGTTTCAGGTAATTGTCGGCAATCTTATTAAAGCTATCCTGAAGCTCTTCCGTAATGGTGATATTACCGAATTGCTGCGCCATCATTTCTTTGGTCTTGGCAAGGATCTCTTCGTTTTCAACTTTAATATTGTTGTCATCGGCGATTTTGTTCTTGATCAGCGACCATTTCAGCTCACTCACGTACTGATCGTATTCTTTTTCGATCTGCTCTTCGGTCACTTTCCCTTCGTTGGTGATATACAGCCATTTTTTCAGGAATTCATTAGGAAGGTCAATTTTAGTAGTGCTTACATAATGATCGTGAATATCGCGTGAAAGAAGATTTTCGGCTTCTCTGTCGTAGTTTTCCTTGATCGTGTCCTTCAGCTTCTGGTTGAATTCCTCTTCAGACTTAACGGTATCCTTCCCAAAAATCTTATCGAAAAATTCCTGATCCAGTGGAGCCAGCTCCGATCGGTTAATGTTGGTGATGGTCAGTTCGAATTTTCCTTTCTTTTCTTTCGCCTCATCCAGACTGAGCCCGGTTACATGAGCCACGGTAGCTGCATCCTCAAAGGTTTTTTCGATATCGAATTCGATCTTATCTCCTTTTGCTTTACCCGCAAATTTCTTCTGTTCTGATTTTTTTATTTTAGTGGTGGGAACCAAAGCGTTGGCGTTGAATTCGCCAGTAACTTCTTTTAGTTCTCCGTAAATCATATCGCCTTCCTCACTCACTTCAGGATTGTTCATTTTGCCATATTGGCTGCGCAGATTTTCAAGTGTCTCTTGCACGACCTTATCATCCACCTGGATCTGGTATTTTGGAAGTTTTACCTTGTCTGAAATATCGATTTTAAATTCAGGAACCAGCCCTACGCGGTAATTGAATTCAAATTCCTTCTGGGTTTCCCAATCGATCTTGGCAGCTTTATCAGTATCGGGAAGAGGATCTCCTATGATGGCGATCTTGTTTTCTTTGATGTAGTTGTTCAGAGAAGAGGAGAGAAGATGGTTGATTTCATCCACCATAATGCTTTTTCCATACATCTTCTGGATTAAAGAAGTAGGTACCTTTCCCGGACGGAAGCCTTTGATACTGGCCTTTTTACTGTACTCTTTCAGTTTTTCGGCCACTTTGCCCTGGTAGTCGGTTTCTTTCAGGTTAACCTTAATGGTTCCGTTCGTCGTGTCTTTTTTCTCTAATACGATATCCATGTCAGAAAATTTTGTTGTATGCCTTTAAGTTAAAAACCCCCGACATGGCGCTCCGGGGGTTTATTTACTGTGCGGATGGAGGGACTCGAACCCCCATGGTCGCCCGCTAGATCCTAAGTCTAGTGCGTCTACCAATTTCGCCACATCCGCAGCACTTTAAAATTAAGAGTGCAAATGTAGCGATTTTTTTTCATTATCAATAAAAGAGATTAAAAATTGATATCTTTTTATAGCTAGATTTTTATATAAGGGCTATCATGGCACCCTAAAAGCAAATTAATTACAGGTTTTGGAGAGGGGTACAGGTACAGAATATCAGGCAACCAGGTTCTTTTCTGCCTTGAAGTATTTGGAATATATTTTTCCTGAAAAGCGGATGCTGAACTCGTCGACATATTTTGCCATCAGAAAAGAGCTGCCAAATAAAACGATAAAGCAAACAGCAAATACAATAAGGCAAGTCATATGGTATGAGAGATGTTCGTGCAATTGCAGGAACAGGTAACATCCCAAAGAGCCATATATCGGTACATGCAACAGATACATGGAAAAAGAGAGTCGCCCAAGGAAGAGGAAAGATTTTTTCGAAAGCAGTTTCTGTAAGGGACTATAGCTTACGGCCAGCAAAAGTGTAAAAAAGGCGCCTACAATATGATAAAAAATGAAAGGATCTTCTACCTTAAATACTTCCAGCACTTTGTATATAGAATGATAACCGGTAATAGGATGTGATCCGAAGTAAAGGGCAGTCAGTAAAATCAACCCTGCAAACACGGGCTTATTCAGAATTTCCAGCTTTCCGTTTACTAGGCAATCGCTCAGAAATACCCCAGTCACAAATGCTATGTAATAATTTTGTTTAAGTATGAAAAAGGCACAGCAGAGTATAAAATACAGGAGATATCTTTTTCTTAGCCGGGTAACAATGATAGCAATGCCGAATACCAGGAATGAGCCGTAAAGCTCATAATACATAGTCCATAGCGTGGTATTATATAGTCCGTTTACTGATAAAAAAATATCAATAAAGGTGTAGTGCAGCATCTCTTTTATACTGGGATTAAAGTTCCAGAATGAACCAAGCCACCAGTCTGATTTAGTAAACACAGCTGCTTCCTTATTATAAAAAAGAGAGAGTTTGATCAGAATAAAGACCAGCATCACCGAGCAGAAGATGGGAATGATAAGTCTTATATATCTTTTAACAGCGGAGGCAATAATGATTTCCTCATCCCGGTCCCGCATAAAACGGTAGCTCAGCACCAACCCGCTGAGTACAAAAAAGATGCATACGCAGAAATTTCCTCCATATAAAATATTCAACGGGGTGTTTGTGAAATAACCTTCTGCAAAATTAAGATCCAGACTGAAATGACTAGATTTTGGGTCGCCGGAATGCATGGCAGGGTAGAATGCCACAAGAAAATGATGAACACAAACCACCAGTGCCGCCACACCGCGGAGTCCGTCAAGATATAGAATATGATTTATCTTCTTCGATTCAGTCATAAAAGCAGTCGGGAAGACTGTCAGGAAAAAGTAAACAAGCAAAGTTCACGGGCCCTTTACCAATTATCGCGAAAACATTCTGATTTTTCAGACAACAATTACAAATGGAAAATCTTCTCCGTAAAGATATGTATAAAATCTTTCCGGCCAATTTTGATTTTTATTATCACTTAATCTGGATTAAATTTGTTCTATGCAGGTGATAGATACAGAAAGCGAAAATAAGGAGATAATCAGTCGGTACAGGAAACTGCTCAGGGTTGCCAAACCCTTTCTGAAAGACGACGATGCCAAGATTATAAAAAAGGCTTTTAACGCCTCTCTTCATGCTCATAAAGACATGAGAAGAAGGTCCGGCGAACCCTATATTTACCATCCT
>JBJMLY010000451.1:0-4366 GCA_045805025.1 Cytophagaceae bacterium
GGCAGCGTAAGCACTACTCCGTTTGCGAGCTCTTTAGAATAAGCCTGATTGATCAGAATGGCCATGCCTGCTTTGCGGTGATCGATCCGGTAAAACTCCCGCTCTTCAAAGGCCAAGGGTGTCCACAGGGAAGTATAGATTTCAAGTAATTTCATTTCCAGCTTACGATCACTTTCATCTGCCTGGAAGCCCTTTGAAAGATAGAGGCCGGCTCCGTTGAAATCAGGAAGATCTTCGCAATTGGTAGAGCTGCGAAGACGGATCTTTTTTTCTCCGAATTGCTCACTGATAAAAATCCGCATCTGTTTTAACAAAGCAGGATCAATGGAAGCATGGAGGATGCGCTCCCGCATTTCTGCCAGCAGACTATAAACGAGCTTCGTATCAGCCGTATCTTTTACCTGGAGAAGCTTTCTAAGGATACTGTCAGCACCCGAAGATTCAAACACCTTGAAATAATAATAAAAAGGAATGGCGGAACCTGGCTTTACATGCTCCGGAACTTTTCTGTACATGCGATGATAATTCGCCGCCTTGGCTCCGATGAAGGCTGTACTCATGCCAGCTCCTGAATCTTTACCCAGCACCACAATCTCAGCATAAGTCTTCACCGGCACGGGTATATCGACTTGCCGGATCCGGCTGTCTGCAAACTGCTTCACTTCCTGCTCGCTGGCAGCAACAAGCTTTACTTCCTGATTCCCTTTGGCTGAAAGCTTCACCGGTTTGCCGATTAAGGATTTCAGTCCGGGTAAAGTGGCCGCATCGGATATATATATATTCACCGATCCGCGGTTAATCGCCAGGAGGTTTACGTGCGATAAGGGAGTCTGTGGTTCCAGGGTAATAAAGCCAGCTACAGGAGGCACTCGCCTGGGAAGCTGCTCATACACCACAATATCGGACGGGCCAAAATGCCTGGGAGGATCATTGGCACCCGCATAGCGCAGGTATCCGAAAACTGTACCGGCATTAAGTACCTTCGTTCGGCTCCCTCCTGCCTTCGCGATTAGCTGGGACAGGGTTAAGCAGGAGTATGCATGTTTTTCTATAAAATCCTTGATGGAAGAATTCGGCCTGGCAGTTGTGGAGGTGGAAAGAATAAGGATCCCGTTTTTATCGGAAGTCAACACCGAAATATTTTCAAGGAGCCTGAGCACTTCTTCACCCATTTCTTTTGGAGTGTCGGTATAGCCATAATCTTCGAGGCGCAATGCCCAGGTGTGTTTTTTTCCAGCTAGTTCTGCAGGCATTTTCCGCAGATCGTACAGAAAGAAGGGCATATATCTTCTTCCTGCTGGATTTTTTACCAGATCTCTGAATTGCTTAAATGTAATTCCCGTTTTTAAACCGCGGGAAACAAACTCGGCATGACCTTTATATTCCTGACTGTTGTAAAGATGGATTTGAGGAACATCCTTATCCCATTCTGATGCCACACCAGACCAAGTAGGTATTTTTCCATAAGAAAGGTATTGATGCTTCTTTTCAGTGTATTCATTCTTCTGGGCCCGTGCAGGGATAAACAGAAAAATAGAAAAACAGCACAAAAGAATAGGTTTCATGGAAATATGAAGTCTTAGTAAAGCTAAAAACTTTGCCGTGCAATAGCTAAAACGTGTGAAATCAGAAATTTAAAATTGAATGCTTTTAAGTATCAAGTCATTTATTGTCTCCAGATCCCACCAGACCTTTTTCCCAAATCTATATTCCCGAGACTCGTATGTTGTAAATAAATAGCTCCAATCACAGGACTATTTAAAGATATTTTTGCACACGTAATCTATAAATTATTGATATTGGTCGATATAATTACTCGATTAATGTAACAAAAAAGGTCATTCGTATTCCAAAATATTGCCCAATCTTTCAAAATGGCCTTTTCAAGCTTTCCTTTTTATACATCAACCATACAAATGCATTAGTCGTATACAAATAACGTTTTGTCTATATATTCGTTTGATTCATGTATATTTAATAAATATTAGTCGAAACAATAATTTTAAATATTCAAAGGGCATCATGAAAACAAGCAATGCTGCAATCGCTCAAGAAGCAAAAGTCAATACTCAAAGTGTCCTTTCCGAGAATGCGAAAAGAACCGTCAGGATCAAAGAAGAAAACGACAAAGCTACCAGATTTATAAAAGCGCATAGCCTGGAGTTCACCTCCTTTAAAATATGCTAACCCATACCCCCTGAATTTAAGAACAGTAACCTTTAGAAAACCCAAACAAAACCAATACTATGAAAACAATGACAGATTTATCTTTAAGAGGTGTGCGTAAATTCCGCCATTTTCCTATCAGGATAATCCTGATGTTTTGTTCCTTATTCTTCTTTGCCTTCACCATGAACGATGGCGATGACGATAAAAACGTTATTCTTCAGGCAAAAGAAGAAGTAGAAAAAGGCAACGCCGACAAAGCGCTGAAATTGCTGAGTCATGCTATTCATCATAATCCCTCCAGCTCGGAGCTTTATTATCACAGAGGAATCATGAAAACAGATCTGAGAGAGTCATTGGATGGGATCAATGACTTATCCAAAGCGATCGAATTTAACCCTCTTCATAAAGGCGCCTACCTGTACAGGTCCATTGCCCGATACGACATGTATGATCTGGCAGGCGCCCTTCAAGATGTCAACCAATCCATTTTACTTGACAGCGCCAATGCCGAAGCATTCTTCCAGAGAGGACTCGTTAAATATAAATTGGATGATACCCTGGGCGCTTACTCCGATTTTGACAAAGCTATTCAGCTAAAATCTGATTATGCATACGCATATGTTAAAAGGGGCTTTATCAATTTCACGCTTAAAAATTATGCGCAGGCTTTAAGCGATATAGACAAGTCCATAGAATTTGACCATGAAAATCCGGTAGCCTTTAAATACCGCGCCCAGATCTATTTTGAGATGAATGACAAATGTCAGGCCTGCAGGGATCTTTATAATTCCTATCAGCTTGGCTATGAAGAAATGTACGACCACAGGGTTACGGAATTATTTAACGACAGCTGCCAGACATTGAAATGCAGAAAAGATTAATTACGAATTGCTCCATCAATCCTAAACGAAATTAAAAAACTGATATTATGAGAACCAATTATACACTCATTTTAATGATGATTGTTCTTATCACTCTGGGAATCTGTCCCTATGCATTCGCTCAAACCAATGCTGCTTCTTCCAGAACTGCGAAAAGTGCTGAGACTTACTTTCAGAACAAGCAGTATAAGCACGCATTAATGCTTTACCTGGATATGGAAAAGGCGGAAAGCTGCGACGCAGAACTGAATTATAAAATCGGAATCTGTTACCTGAATACCGCCTATAAGCATAAGGCATTGTCTTATTTTCACAAGGCTTTATCGCTTGGAAATACCTCGCATGAATTCATTGATATGGACTATTACCTGGGATGCAGCTATCACCTGAATAATGAATTCAGTAAAGCAATCATCCATTACACAAAATTCAGAAACACACTCAATACTTCTGATCCATCTGAAGCCGAAGAAATCAAAGCAATCAACCGCTTCATTGAGAACTGCCATAACGGCATCGCTCTTCTTATGAACCCTGGCAAAGCAACGATTGAACATCTTCCATTAACCATTAACACCGGTTTTGCCGACCTGCATCCCATTATCAATCCGACCGAAGATCAGCTTTTCTTTGCTTCAAGAAGACATAATTCCACCGAAGGAAACTACGATCCTTCAACCCATGAATACAATGAAGACATATTTGTAAGTAAAAAAGAAAACGGTAAATGGACATTTTCCACACATCTTCATCAGAATCTGAAAGACATCTACAATGAAGTGCCATCCAGCGTTTCTCCCGATGGCAAAAAACTCTTTCTGAATAAAACAGATCACCACCATGATTTTGATATTTATTACTCTATGCTTGAAGGAGAAGAGTGGTCGGCACCTGTAAGCATGGGAGACAATATCAATTCGCCCGATCACGAGAGAGGCGGTTGTATTTCTCCGGATGGACAAAGCTTTTATTTCTGCAGCGACAGGCCAGGCGGCTTCGGCGGCATGGACATCTATATTTCCAGACTACAAAGTAATGGCGAATGGGGGCCGGCCAAAAATATGGGGGCTCAGGTAAATACCCGTTATGACGAAGAATACCCTTCAATTTCCGCGGATGGCAAAAGGATATATTTCAGCTCCGAAGGACATAACAGCATTGGCGGGTTCGATCTGTTTGTAAGCGGACTGGATCAGAAAAGACAAATCTGGACTCAAGCGAAAAACCTGGGAATGCCGATTAATACACCCGATGATGAGATGTCCATCACCTTTACCAAAGACGAAAAGCATGCTTATTACTCTGCCAGACATAAC
>JBJMLY010000452.1:0-2160 GCA_045805025.1 Cytophagaceae bacterium
CATATTGTCATCAAAGCGGCAGCCATTCCAGATGATTTTAATACCCGTGCAATGGAAAAATGCCAGGTAATCCATAAACTGGATGTTACGAAGCACCAGCCAGTAATCGGAATCGAATTCGCAGTTTTCAAATTTTATCGAATGCTTTACCTGCCATACGGGTGGTTCTGTTTTACTAAGAAATCGTCCGTCCATATAGGCGCGGTCCGTTTCCTCGTTCCATCTTACCTTCACATTACGGATGCTGGTATTTCTCTGAAGGTTTACCACTTCATTGATCAGCTCGTAAAAGCTTACGGTTTTATCGGAGATGGGAGAGTCGTATACTTTCAGGTCAGCAGGCTGAGCCAGGAGTGTACTGTTGAAAAAAATCAGGAATGCGACAAAGAGAGCAGCTGCTTTATTCATGGATCAGGAGTTGGCAGCGCTCAGGTATTCTGTTTTTGCCGAGTCCAGCTCGCGGATGATTTCCGTTCTCTGCTGAATAAGGCTGGCAATTAAGTTGCTCCGGCTGAAGAATAATGAAATCAGCAGCCATCGTCTCCTGATGTCGAGCGCCGAATAATAATAACTGTACGTAAAAAATCCGGTCAGTGGAAGGCTGAAAAGATACAACAGGGTAAGAGGAAGACTTTGTATATATTCAGAGAAGAAATAAGTCTGTACGCTGTAAAAGATCAGGAAGGTAAATATCCCTGTCACCATCGCGATCGGCGCGTAATATTCTTTTTCTCTTGATATTGCCTTCGCAACAAGTCCGGGAATTCTGTAGGGAAGGTAATTATTGATCAGTCCATAGAGGTATACCGGAAAGCCGAATACGAGGTATAGGATAGAGACCAGGTTACTTCTTAAGAAAGGTCTTTTTCTTGCACTCTGGCTGATCGCTTTGTCGGAAACTCCAACACGGTCAAGGGTATTTAAGTATTTCTGAACCTTGAAGTCCATATTGTTTACTCTGACAGGATCCGATTCGTAAAAATAATGAAGCCTTTCTGCAATACCTTTGGTGAGAATAAAATCCTCTTCTTTCTCTTTCAGGGAGATGCCAAGTTCTTTGGCCAGCTTTATTTTATAAATGAGTTCGATTCGGGATAGCAGGGAATCGAGGTAGCTGTCTTCGATATTAATAATGTGCTCTTCCAGTCTCTGTTTAATCTGCTCCGTGAGCAATACGGCGGTATTAAAGGGATCTTTTTTATAATCTGTTTCAAAATCCTTTACTTCTGTCGGCGGATCTATTTTAACGAACAGATCGCTCTTGAATGACTGGGCATCGGAATAGTTAAGTCCGATCTGCAGTATCTTTACTCCCAGTTTAAAATCATTGCGCGCTTCTGCTCCTAAAGCAATCCGGGCCGCTCCTGTCTTTATCTTTCTGAGCTTGCGTTCCGTAATGCTGGTTCCTTCAGGGAAGATCAGAATGACACCGTTGTTTTCCAGGTGTTCATAGCATCGGTCAAATGTTTCTTCATTTTTCGAAGTGTCACCGCTGCTATCCTGTTTTCTATAGACAGGTATCATATTGAATTTCGGCAGCAGCCATTTGGCAAAAGCCGATTTGAACACTTCTCCTTTGGCCAGAAAAAATATTCTGCGGTTCAGGATCGTCGCGATGATGATCGGATCCATAAAGGTATTGGGGTGGTTGGCCACAATGATCAGCGGACCTTTGGCTGGAATATTCTCTTTGTCCGTGATATGGATGGAACGGAAGAATACCCTTACCGCCACGCTCAATAAAAACCGAAGGAATGGGTAAAGCATAAACTCAGATGTTTAAATTTTTTATCATATAGGCATAAATTTCTTCCGGTGTCAATACCTTATTACTTCCGAAAATATAGGCTTTGTCGCGGTAATAGTTACATATCTTTTCCAGCGCCTCTTCGTCGGAAATACGGTGTCTGTATTCTTCCGTATTGCTCACGGTGTCGCCGCCGTAAAGAATAAATTCTTCGTTTTTAATTTCCAGGCCTTCATAAAATTCACGATTTCCAGCCAGCATCATGCCACCGCTTTTTCTGATCAGGTTTATGATTTTAATTTCTGTATCGGTCATAGGGATATCTTAAAATTACATGAATTTTATGGACGGTTTAACGTTCTTTTCAGGTAATTTACCATAGCTCTTTCAATCCGTTCGCTTACTTTTTCAGA
>JBJMLY010000453.1:0-4469 GCA_045805025.1 Cytophagaceae bacterium
GAACTTCTCAGGATATAACTTTTCTGGTCGAAGCCAGAGAAGATCTTATGAGGAGTGAGGAAGAACTGGAAGACAGCCGGAAATTTATTAATCGCATAGCAGAAGCATCTCCTTTTATTATTTATGTATATGATATTCCTGAAAAGAAAATCGTGTATATGAACCGCGAGCTTCTTCAGATGCTCGGTTACAAAAAAGGGGAAAGCAATGAACTTGAGCCCGGATTTTTTAAAAGTCTTTTACATCCCGATGATCTGATTAAGCTTCCGGACTGGATGACCAGATATTCTCTTCTGAAAGACGGAGAAACATTGGAAACCGAATTCAGAATGAAGCATAAGAATGATTCGTGGAGATTTATTTGTACGCGGGAGACTGTCTTCAAAAGAGGTATGACATATGCTCCCATACAGATATTGGGCATCGGCCAGGATATTACCGAACGCAAACAAAATGAAGAAGAAAGAACCAATCTTAAACTTCAACAGCAGAAGGATATTCTGAATGCCATGCTAAAGACCCAGGAAGATGAAAGGAAGAGAATTGCAGAATCTTTACATAATGGCCTCGGACAATTATTGTATGGAGCAAAAATAAAAATTGAAACGCTCGCTAACCTTTTAAATAAAACCAAGCAGGATACCAGTTTTTTATGGGTAGAAGTAAATGATCTCATTGACGAAGCCATTAATACCACCAGAACAATTTCCTTCGAATTGACTCCGGCTATTTTAGAAGATTTCGGAGTGGAGGTAGCTTTGAAAGAGCTATGTAAAAAGCTGACATCTGAAAAATTAAGGCTAACTTGCGAAGTGTATGATCTGACTGCCCGGTTAGACAATTCTCTGGAAACTGCCATATTCAGGATCAGCCAGGAGCTTATTAATAATATTATCAAGCATTCGGAGGCAACAGAAGGATTGATAAAAATTGAAAACAAAAAGGGATATATCGCGGTTGTTGCCAGGGACAACGGCAAAGGTTTTGACACGCTGGTGCATAACGAAGGACAAGGCTTGCGGAATATAAAGAACCGTGTGAAGCTTTTGAACGGACAGATAAAAATTGAATCCGAATTAAATAAAGGTACAACTATAACTATAAATTTATTTCAGCTATGATAAATGTGTTTATTGCAGAAGACCATAAGATAGTCAGAGAAGGAATTATTTCCATGTTCAGAGACGAAAAGGATATATCCATAGTAGGAGAAGCGGAGAATGGAAAAGAAGTACTCGAAAAAATGGGTAATTTAAATGTCGACGTCATGCTGGTGGATATCAATATGCCCCACATGAACGGAACCGAACTGACGAGGCATATTTCGGAAAATTATAAAGACATAAAGATCCTGGCCCTTTCCATGATGGATCATGAAAATTATGTAACACAGATGTTTGAAGCAGGCGCTACCGGCTACTTACTGAAAAATACCGGACGCGAAGAATTGAAATATGCTTTAAGAAGAGTTTCGGAAGGAGAGCCTTATATTTCTCATAAGATTGCCGTCTCCATGATTAAGAAGCTGGCAGACCAGAACAGAATGTCTTCGACCTGTTCATCGGCTGCGAAAATCTCGGTTGATTTATCGGACCGGGAACTGGAAATTCTGGAATTAATTGCCGAAGGATTTACCAATACAGAGATCGCCGATAAAACCTTTACCAGCAGAAGAACCGTGGAAACGCACCGTAAGAACCTGATTGAGAAAACAGGAGCAAAGAATACCGCGACGCTTATAAAATTCGCCATCGTCAATGGTATACTGAAATAAAAATTAATACAGGAATAATAAAAAAAGGAGCAGATAAATCTGCTCCTTTTTTTATGTTAGAATAACACGGCCTGAGGTTCATCCTGATGCTGCAGGTTTAATTGCCCTTCCGGCTGATGTTTCATGGCGCTGTCTGCCATCATTCCCATAGGTCCTTTATTAATGACCATACCGCCATCCACAGAATATAGGGAACCGGTAACATAGGAAGCCATATCCGAAGCAAGGAAAAGGTAGACATTGGCTACTTCTTCTGTCGTGCCGAATCTTCCCATGGCTGTAGCAGACTTGTACATCATTTTCATTCCCGTGCTGATCGGACTTTCAGAAGGATGCATCCACGATGTGTTGATCGGCCCCGGACAAACGCAATTGGCACGTACGCCGTAATGAGCCTGCTCCGCTGCGATACTTCTGGTGAATGCGTGAATAAATCCTTTAGTGCCTGCGTAAGGAGCATTCTGAGCATTACCCAGCAAACCAGCCTCTGAACCGGCAGAAACAATGCATCCCTTTGTTTTCTGAAGTTCAGGAATGGCATGCTTGGTCATCATGTATACACTCTGCACATTGTTTTTCATCAGATACAAAAACGCTTCAGTGGGATAATCCTGGATATAGTCAATTGCAGGGAATACACCGGCATTGTTGATAAGGATATCAAGCTTGCCGTACGTTCTTACGGCAAATTGCACGCAATCTCTGGCCTGTTCTTCTTCAGACATATCTCCTTTATAGGAAATGGCCACGCCTCCCTGAGAATGTATCTCATTTACTACCTGATCGATCGGATCATCCCAGAGCCCGCATACGATTACTTTTGCTCCATGAGCGGCGAATTTTTTAGAGATCGCTTCTCCTATGCCTGTACCGCCTCCGGTAACTATGGCAACCTTGTCATTTAAGATTCTTTCCATTCGTGTTAAAGTTTTTAAAGTTTGAGAAAGGAAAATCTGTTAACGATGGTTTATGTTCAAGATGTTATTACTGATTCGGTTCAGATAAAATACTGAATCAGATTGGCGACGGAAACATTCGATAATACCTCCTGTTATTTCGGAACAAAAAAACAAACAAATAAACATATGCAGCTAACAAGTCCAGCATTCAGAAATGGCGAACGTGTTCCTACCAAGTATACCTGCGAAGGTCCGAACATAAGCCCGCCTCTCAGATTCATTCATGTTCCAGATGAGGCTAAAAGTCTTGTCCTGATCGTCGAAGATCCGGATGCCAAAGCAAAACCCTGGGTACACTGGCTGGTATTTAATATTCCGGCTACCTCCACAGGCTTCGATGAGAATGCCATTGCAAAGGGATCGACTCAGGGACTCTGCAACGGTAACACGTTCGGGTATGAGGGCCCCTGCCCGTCGGACGGGCAGCATGATTACCTGTTTAAACTTTACGCGTTGAACAAGATGCTTGCTATTCCGAATGAGTCTGACAGGAAAAGGGTATTGAAAGAAATGGAAGGTCATATTCTGGCAGAAGCGACGCTTCTTGGTAAATATCAGAAGCAGAAAAATAAAGCTGCTTAGTAACATGTGTGACTATAATTTTTCCCGCGCATGGAGGGATATGTAAAAAATGTAAAAAAAATAGCCATCGTCCGTGCCAATGCGCTTGGAGATTTTATAGTCACACTACCTGCCATTTATGCCATCAGCGCCACCTATCCTATGGCAGAAATAATACTTCTTGGAAAACCATGGCATGCCGGTTTTCTTGCCGGTCAGCGAACACCCATCGACCGGGTTATTGTTATTCCTATCCTGAAAGGCCTGCGCGAAGAAATGAATGAGCAGGAAAATAAAAATGATGTTGATTCTTTTTTTGAAGATATCAAAAAAGAGAAGCTTGATATCGCCATTCACTTTCAGGGAAAAGGAATAGCCGCCAATTCCTTTATCAATAAGCTCGGAGCGAAAATAACAGCCGGATTTACCTGTCCGGAAGCGGAAATGATTGACCGCTCCATACCTTTTTTCTATTATCAGCATGAAGTAATTCGTTATCTGGAAGTTGTTTCGCTGATTGGTGCAAAGCCTTCCGTCCTTGAACCGGTAATTACTATTTTTGAAAATGATCTGCAGGAAGCACGCAATTTCCTCTCTGAGCATAGGAATGATTCTTTTGTTGCTATTCATCCCTGCGGTACGGATCTGAGAAGAATGTGGACGAAGGAAAAATTTGCTCAACTCGCGGATGCTCTTGCAGAAGAAAATTTAATTATAATTTTTACCGGTAGTACAGATGATAGCCGCTATATGGAGGAAATTATCGGCGGGATGAAAAAATACGCCATCAATGCCTGCGGTAGACTTTCTCTTGGCGGAACAGCGGCACTTTTTTCCATGAGCAAGGTAATGATAGGGATTGATACAGGTCCTCTGCATCTGGCCAGAGCAGTAGGCTCCAGGACGGTTGGTTTGTACTGGGCGCCCAATATCATTAACTGGGCGCCGCTTACACGGGCAAAGCACAGGCCTGTTATATCATGGAACATGAATTGTCCTCAATGCGAAATTATTCCTAACGATCCCTTTCCCTTCCAGCCTGTAACTGCTTCATGCACACATTCATTTTCTTTTATAGAGAATATATCTGTGAAAGAAGTGATACATGAAGTAAAAAATCTCCTTTCCGGAATGTAAGTACTGAGTAGAAAATCAGTATTAAATAGTCTTAACAA
>JBJMLY010000454.1:0-7103 GCA_045805025.1 Cytophagaceae bacterium
ATATCATTTCAAAAGGTATTGACGAAAATAAAGATCAGTCCTACGCACTCTGGGGAATTTCACAGAAAAGCCTGAGCCGCACTATTTTTCCTTTGGGACACCTGAGAAAAACAGAGATCCGTGAGTTCGCGGGTCAGAAAGGCTTTGTGGATCTGATCAATAAACCGGAATCGTACGAGATTTGCTTTGTGCCTGATAATGATTACAGAGGCTTCCTGAAAAGAAGGGTGGAAGGCCTGGAAGAAAAGGTCAAAGGCGGGGAATTTGTGCTGGAAGATGGCACGGTCGTAGGGCATCATGAAGGATATCCTTTTTATACCATCGGACAGCGGAAAGGGCTGGGTATAGCGCTTGGCTATCCCATCTTTGTTTCAGAAATCCAGAAAGATACGAACCGTGTTGTGCTGGCGACAATGAACGAACTTTTCAGAGATGGTTTATGGGCGGGCAAACTCACAATGGGTAAATATGAATCCATTGAAAAGCCATTAGAGACGGTTACAAAAGTACGATACAATGATCCGGGTACTCCTGCCGTTATACAGCAGGAAGGTGATAAAATGAAAGTGCATTTTCATCGTGGAGTTTCAGCGATAGCGCCCGGACAGGCAGCAGTATTTTACGAAGGGAATGATGTGGTCGGAGGAGGATGGATCTCTTCAAGCTTCAGGCAGGAACTATGAGTAAACATTTATATATTTTTCTTTTGGCAGTAAGCCTTTTTTCCTGCAAAAGGAAAGAAGAGGTTTTTGACCTGGGTGAAGATTATTTTCCGGTCAGAAACCCGAATGGAAATTATATCATTTACGATGTGCAGAGGATCATATTTCAGGCTACAGGCCCGGATACCAGTAATTATCAGTTGAAAGAGGTAGTCGGAGATACGGTGACGTTGAATGGAAAACTCTATTACAAAGTATGGCGCTACAGCCGCCCCGATGCTTCCGGCACCTGGCCCGCCCAGCCCGATTCGGTCTGGTACGAATACAACAACGGGGCGCAGGCGGTGAAAGACGAAAACAACCGCAATTATATCAAGCTTATATTTCCTGTAGAAGAAAATAAAACCTGGAATGGCAACGCACTGAATATTTATGCTTCCGATGATTATACGATGGTCAATGTCGGAAAGTCCTATACTTCCAATGGTCATTATTTCCCGACTACCGTTAAAGTGGTTCAGAACGACGAAGCCAGCTTGGTGGATGAAGACAAACGCTATGAGGTATATGCCAAAGGTATCGGACTCATCGAGAAATACGTCGATGATGTGATCTTCTGCAGCGATCCTACATGCATTCAGAACAAGACCAGCTTTGGGATTGACAGTATTATAGGAGGCATCCGGTACAAACAGGTATTTAACAGCTATCAATAACATGCCGGGAGCCGTCAGGATCTTTGCCGCCTCTCTTTTCTTTCTGCTTTCTTTTCACCTCGCCGGTGCCCAGCAGAAAAAGTACATCGTCTATTTCACCGATAAAAACAATTCCAGCTTCTCCGTCAGCAACCCTTCCCAGTTCCTTTCTGCACGCTCGATTCAAAGACGCCAGAAGCAGGGTATTCCTGTCACTGTCCGCGACCTGCCTGTAAATGTTTCTTATGTCGATTCGCTTCGCAGCAAAGGAGCCACAGTCTGGTATTCATCCCGCTGGTTCAATGCGGCCCTGGTATTTGCCGATTCTGCCCAGCATGCCGATATTCTTACCCTGCCTTTTGTGCAGAATTCAAAGCAGGTGAACCGGAAAGCAGTTCCTTCTCCAGCATTCAGAGAAACTCAGGAGTCGGTGGATCTTTCACAGAGTAATCCTTCCTACGGTTCCTCCTTCAATCAGCTCTCCATGATCGGAGTGGATTATATGCATGCTCAGGGATTTCATGGGGAAGGGATACAGATCGCCATACTTGACGCAGGGTTTTCCAATGCCAATACCCTGTTCTTTTTTGATTCTCTTTTTGCCAACAACCGGATCCTTGCCACCTGGGATTTTGTCGATCATGAAGTCAATGTGTATGATAACCATAGTCATGGCACCAATGTGCTTTCCATACTGGGCGGCTATGCCAGCGGACAACTCATCGGTCCGGCCTATAAAGCGCATTATTATCTTTTAAGAACGGAACAATCCGCAAGCGAATACCAGGTCGAAGAAGTGAACTGGCTGATGGGGGCCGAATATGCCGACAGCGCCGGCGCAGACATCATCAGCTCTTCACTGGGCTATAGTACGTTTGATGATCCATCCACCAACCATACCTATGCCGATCTCAATGGCAATACCACCATCGTTACCCGGGCGGCTGATATGGCAGTCTCCACAGGTATGATCGTGGTGAACAGCGCAGGTAATGAAGGTGCCACTCCCTGGTATTACCTGATCGCACCGGCTGATGGAGATTCGGTACTGGCCATCGGTGCTGTCGATGCCTCGGAACACTATGCTTCCTTCAGCTCGCACGGTCCGTCTTCTGATGGCCGGATCAAACCCGATGTATCGGCTAAAGGATCAGGAGTGACTATTGGAACTCCTGCCAACACGATTACTACCGGAAGCGGCACCTCGTTTTCCTGTCCGCTGGTATCCGGGCTCACAGCCGGCCTCTGGCAGGCATATCCCGGATTAAAAAACACGGAGCTCATCGACTACATCAAAAGATCGGCCGATCATTATGCCACTCCGGATGCCTTTACCGGCTATGGCATTCCCAGCTTCCGGCGAGCCAGCGAGCTGATCAATCTGGCCGGGACTTCCAAAGCCTATTGTTATCCGAACCCTGCCTGGCAGGATGTGAACCTGGTTATACCCAGCCAGGAAATTGATAATCCCCTGAATGTTCGTATTTACGATCTGCTCGGGCAATTAATTTACCAGGAAGATATTATCCGTGCCGGGCAGGTCAACAAACTTAACCTTGATGCCAGCCGCCTCAGCGAAGGCATGTACCTGATCGTGGTAAAAGGAGCCGGGGTTTATAAGATGAAGTTGATGAAGCTTTAGCAGGATAGAGGCTTTGGGATTTAGGATTAAGGGGATTCTTGTCGAATGGGAGGTATTGTAAAGGAACCCGATGCTGTCATCCTGATGAAGGAAGGATCTGAAGTCTGAACGTAGTTTATTGAGTAACTGTAATGGCGGCACGAACGAGGACGTTCGCGCCAGAGGAAGTTTATAAAGCTTATTATACAGATACCCATTATAGAATATTCTCTGAGATTCACGAATAAATATAGAACGTTATGAAAAATTGGGGAATATTAAGTCAGCAAGATTATAGCAAAGCTTGGGATTTTATAAACAATGAACTCAGCTTTAAACCAAATTCAAATGGAGAAGGATTAATAAAATTACCTTCACCAAATAAAAAATACGATATTCATAATTTTTATAACGAAAATTTTTCTGAAGAGCTATATAATAATCTTCACAATTATATTCTTGGGTATTTTAAACAATTATCAAAAGGTAATAGATTGCTTGCACTGGATTGGCAGCATGATTGCTTTTCCTTTGATCCCCACCTTCCTTTTGAAAAAGATGAATTTGATGAATGGTTAATACCCGCTTTCCCAAATGGTGATTACTTGTTTTTTTTGACAAAAGATTTTAAAAATGGAATATTTGCAGATGGTATTAATCTTTCTATTTCCTTTTTTGGTGACGACTTAATTAATATAATACAGCATGAAAAACCTGAAATATTAAGGTAGGTAGTTTGTTGAGTAACAGTAATGGCGGCACGAACGAGGACGTTCGCGCCAGAGGCTTTCACTCGGCACAGCCGAGCGATTGCGGGTATGAAAATCGAAAGTCTGCGACTTTCGTTGCTTCGCAGAAGCAAAACGGTTGGTGGTAAGGATACGCAGCTCTTACCTTTAACCAGATCCTTCGTTCCTCAGGATGACAAATCAAAGTATTGTATCAACAAAAAAAAGAGCTCCAACCAGAGCTCTTTTTAATTCATTCAATTTCATTGCTGCCTATGCCACTTTACTCATCGCCTGGTCTTTGAGTTTGGCGGAAATTTCTTTGATGGCTTTCTTTTTAAGTTCTAACGTTACTTCTGCAGGAAGTCCGGTATCATTGACCGATGGCTGGATGTGCTCATCGTACAGTCCGTTCGCCTGCTTATTGATATGTCCTTCCAGTTCTTTGCCGCCTAGCTTTTTCGCTTCCGGATCCAGGGTAGCTGATTTTCCTGAAACCAGGTCTTTTACTTTGGCAGATATATAAGCGATCGTGATGGGCTGACCTACCATCGGCGCTTTTCCGAAATTTTTGTATAAAAAATCAATCATAGTGTGTTAAGAGGTTGGTTTATAAGACAATTTAACAAAAAATAGGGGATCGCAAATGGTGTTTCGATAAGAACATGAGCCAGGGGCCGGTTTTTAAAAACAGGCTAAACAGCTATATTTACGCTATGAATCCAATAATAGCCCCTTCCATTCTTGCGGCAGATTTTGCCAATCTTCAGAGAGACGTTGAAATGCTAAATAAAAGCCAGGCCGACTGGCTGCATATAGACATTATGGATGGGGTATTCGTGCCTAATATTTCCTTTGGAATTCCGGTTACAGAAGCCATTCACCACCACGCTAAAAAGCCCCTGGATGTACACCTGATGATCGTGCAGCCGGAACGTTACCTGGAAACCTTCCGCAAAGCCGGTGCCGACATCATTTCCGTACACCTGGAAGCCTGCACCCACCTGCACCGCACGGTGCAGGAGATGAAGGACCTGGGCGTAAAGGCCGGCGTGGCCATCAATCCGCATACGTCGGTAAACCTGCTGGAAGGTATCATTGCAGATATAGACCTGGTTTGTGTGATGTCGGTGAATCCGGGTTTTGGCGGACAAAAATTCATCGAGCATACCTACGAAAAGGTCAAAAAGCTGAAGGCTATGATCAAGGCTTCGGGTTCCAAGGCAAAGATCGAAATCGATGGCGGGGTGAACAGCGAAAATGCTCCAAAACTGCTTGCCGCGGGCGCCGACGTGCTGGTAGCGGGTAATTTCGTGTTTAAATCAGCCGATCCTATAGCGACCATCGCTGCCCTTAAAAAATTGTCATAATAAGCCTTGCGATCCATCGTTCATGCAGCAATGATCCGGAAGCTCGCTTTCACTTTTTCCTTCTTAATCGCCGGACTGGCCTCGTTCGCACAAACCGCCACGATACGTGGTACGATTAAAGACGAAGAAGGCAATCCGCTCGGGTTTGCCGGGGTACTTGTACGCGAAACCAATACCGGAGCAGTATGCGACGAGCAGGGGCAATTCAGCCTGCAGGTGCCTGCGAATAAAGCCCTGACGCTTTCCATTACCTATCTGGACAAAAAAGAAAAGATTCTGAATATAAATCTCAGATATGGAGAGGAACTGGTGTTGGATGAAAAGCTTGAGTCTGCGGAGATCAAAGTCGATACGGTCAATATCAAAGACTTTAAACTTCCGGAAAAAGATCCCAGAGATATCAGCTCCACCCGGGTCGATCCTAAGCTTCCCAAATTTCTTCCTTCTGCCTTTGGCGACTTTAACAAGATTCTGGTGACGCTTCCCGGTGTCGTCAGCAACAACGAACTTTCTTCGCAGTACCAGGTCCGTGGAGGAAATTTTGATGAGAACCTGGTCTATGTAAACGATATGGAAATCTACCGGCCTTTTCTGGTGCGGGCGGGCCAGCAGGAGGGACTTAGCTTTATCAATCCTGATATGGTTTCCAGAATTGAGTTTTCGGCCGGAGGATGGAAGCCCCGGTATGGAGACAAGCTCTCTTCCGTGCTGGCGGTAAATTACAAAGATCCGAAGAAATTCAAAGCTTCCGCGTCCGTCAGCTTGCTCACAGCAACCTTGCATCTGGAGAACTCTACTAAGAACAGGAGAGTGTCTTACATTATAGGAGCCCGGCAGAAAAGTGCTTCGTACCTGCTCAAAACCCTGCCGGTAAAAGGGCAATACAAGCCACGCTTTTACGATGTGCAATCGTACATTACCATCGATCTTACCAAAAGGAAAGATTCCACGGATTTTGAAAAGCGAACGACCCTTGGCATACTCAGCTCTTACGCGCACAACAGTTATTTTGTAAGACCTACCAGTCAGGAGACCTCGTTCGGTACACAGGACAAAATACTGAAGCTTTCCGTGAAGTACGAAGGGCAGGAAGTGCTGGAATATGAAACCTACCAGACCGGATTGAAATTCAGTCATAAGTTCAACAAAAAAGTAAAAACGGATTTTATTCTCTCCGGAATGCATACGACGGAACGGGAAAACTCCGATGTGCTGGGCACCTATTCCCTGGCGGAAGTCGACAACGATCCGAATTCGCCCAACTTCAACCAGGCTGCGACAGTTATTGGTTCCGGAGGATTATTTAATCATGCACGGAATAAGTTGCAGGCAACGATCATCAACTTTCTGCACCGCGGTTATTACGATCACAATGCAAAGCACCGCTTTGAATGGGGTGCAGGAACAGGCAACGAGCGAATCCAGGATAACCTGGCCGAATACTCCTTTATTGACTCCGCCAATTATGTAACCATCACCCGGCATCTTGGTACCTCGGCAAACCTGAACTCGATACGCAGCCAGGCTTACGCACAGCATACCTACGATCCAGACTCTTCGCATTCCTTTACTTACGGATTCCGTCTAAGCCACTGGACGCTGAACCATCAGCTTCTGTTTAGTCCGCGTGCCCAGTATGCCTGGAAGCCGAGATGGAAAAGAGATTTTGTGTTTAAAGCGGGCGGAGGTGTTTATCAGCAGTCGCCTTTTTACCGGGAGATGCGGGATATGCAGGGCGTGGTGCATACGAATGTGAAAGCACAGAACTCGGTACACATGATCCTGGGCAGCGACTATAATTTCAAAGGTTGGGGTGGAAGGCCTTTTAAATTCACCAGCGAACTTTACTACAAGCATCTGACCAATGTCATTCCTTACGATATGGATAATGTGAGGATACGCTACTACGGTGCCAACATCGCCAAAGCCTATGCTACCGGCGCAGACTTCCGTGTGAGCGGGGAATTTATCCGCGGACTGGAATCATGGTTCAGTCTGGGGATTCTGAGTACGAAGGAAGATGTGCA
>JBJMLY010000455.1:0-3567 GCA_045805025.1 Cytophagaceae bacterium
AAAATCCGTAATTCTGATTTTCCCCATGAACATTATAATACCTGCAGCAAGGATCTGCACGAAAAATTTTTTAAAGGCAGACACGGATACGATATCGTCTTTAAGCCCGATAAAGAAAATAACTATACATCCGGCCAGCAGCTCCTGAACATTATTGTTGAGGTCTCCAAAAATTGTGATCGAAGAAATAAACCCGGCGAATATAGCCAGTCCTCCCAGGCGGGGTGTAAGGGACTCGTGCATAGTTCTGAGATTCGGTTCATCCAGAAGATTTTTTACGTGAGCCACGTGGATAATAGAGGGAATAGCAAATACTGAGATCAGAAAAGACCAGATGAAAGAAAGTGCCAGATGATAATATTCCATGCTTCTATGCTACGTTCGCGCAATTTAAACTTTTTATTTCTAACTTATACATCAGAAGCGGCTCACGAGGCCGAAATGGATCTTAGACAGGTTGAAATTCAGCTTTTGTGAGGAAGAAGCACCTAGTGAATAGACGAAGTTAAATACTCCTGCAGGGGTCAGGAAGCTGATCCCTGCGCCCAATCCCCGGGGATAATCTTCCCGATGCTGAGGATCCAGCTGGTTAAAAATATACCCCTGATCGTAAAACAGCATCAGGTAGGAAGTTTCGTCAGTAAAGAACCTGTATTCAAGCGTAGCAACCCCATAGCGTGAAGCGAAAAAATTATTTTCATTAAACCCTCTTAAGGTTTTAAGTCCGCCGACTCTATAGAGGTCATTCAGAAAAACATTGTTATTGTTGAATAATAAGCCGGAATTAAAACGTGTGTACAGCACTCCCTTTTTACTCATTCTGAAATATTTTTCCAGATTCGAGCTAAATGAAAACTGGATGGAATGCACATGCAGGTTTTTATAAATGCCTTCGTTGATCGTACTGCTTGTAATTATCCTTTTGTTTCCAACAAAACCCTGACAAAAAACGGACCAGCCCTTATGTGGATATAAAAAATCATCGAGGTTATTCCAATTATAACCCAGGCCGTAGGTATAATAATTAAAATCCCCATAGGCAGGCAGCTGAGATGAATCAATGACCGTAACCGTGGTAAGAAGCTGACGTGAAGTTTTAAGGCCTGTGAAGAAACTGAACTTGCCTCTGCCACTCATATTCTGAATCAGGGTAAGCTTACGATTCACATTAATGAAGGCGCTGTCCTGTTTAAGCAGGTTCATATTGAGATTCAAATCTGTATTGGAACCCAGAAGCTTGGGTTGAAGATAGTTCAAATCGAGTACCTGTGATTGCTGCTTGAATTTTCTCCATTCCACCTGGAGGTTCTTTCCTGTTCCGAAAAGATTTTTCAGATTCAGGTTCATTTCTCCCGTCACCAGCAGCTTATTATTTGTGGCTGAGTTTGGCAGAAAGCCTACAATACCATCGATCTGGTTTGTTTTCCGGTCTTCCACAAAAACAGTCACCTTTGCTTTGTTCCTGTGAAATTCTATAATGGGTTCTCGGCTTTTTGAAAGATAAGGAAGCTCCTTCAGCAGACGATCCATATTGGTAATCCTTTCCTGACTGAAAGGCATTCCAGCCTGTATCCGGAGGTGCCTTGCCAGAAAACGTTTCTTTGTCCGGGTCTTCCCCTGAACTTCGAGTGTATCGAAAATGATCAGAGGTCCCTGATTATATTTCAAGGTTGCATGGATGGTATTACCCTCCACCTGAATTGAGTCAAGTGCAAGGCTGGCAAAGGGATGCCCGTGGTTTTCCGAAAAACGGATAATCTTCTGTTCGAGTTTTGCGAAGTCCTGGTAACGAAAAGCTTCATTCCGGTAAAACCGTTCTTTAAATCCTGTCTTTTCAAGCACAAGGTCATTGACATTCCCTTTATGAAGAAAAGACCATTCATAGCGGTCGCCGATAAAAAGAAATGCCGTTACATTTTTACCTTCATAGAAGATGCTGTCGACTGTGGCGGCTATATAGCCTTCTGCATGCAGGAGATTGACAATGCGGTTAAGCTCTGACTTAGGAGTAAGCGAATCAGCAAAGATCTGTTTGTAACGGACGCTCTTTTCAAAAAAATGCTCCTGGTCTATGGGAGTCACTTTCAAAGAAAAGCGGTTTTGCGCCTGCACCGGGGCAAGAAGAACAAATGCACAAAGAATGAAATAAATTTTCAGCACCGCTATATAAACGAAACTATTTATCAAAAATAGTATTTTGTATATATTATCTTTGAAGTAACAGAAATTGCCGGGCATTTACATACATATTCCATTCTGCAGGCTGGCCTGCCATTATTGCGATTTTCATTTTTCTACCAATCTTTCCTTAAAAGAGCAAATGCTCGGAATGATCTGCCGTGAAATCGAAATGCGGGCAGACTATACTGTTGATAAAAAAATCGGGACCATTTACTTCGGGGGAGGAACCCCTTCGCTTTTGTCGGAAAAAGAACTGGGGCAAATCATGAATGCTCTGCACAAAGAATTCAGTATTGATAAAGATGCCGAAATAACCCTGGAAGCAAACCCCGACGATCTCGATGAAAAAACGCTGGCCGCAATTCAAAGGGCGGGAATAAACCGGCTCAGCATAGGAATTCAGTCTTTTCATGAAGCGCATCTTAAATATCTGAACAGAATTCACTCGGCCGCCCAGGCGCTCAACTCTGTACAAAAAGCACAACAGCAGGGATTTGAAAATATCAGCATTGATCTGATTTATGGTATTCCGGCAAAAGACGACATAATATGGAACCAGGATCTTGAAACGGTCCTCGGACTAAAAGTCCAGCACATTTCTTCTTACTGCCTGACGATCGAGCCATCTACGGTATTTGGGAAATGGCTTGAAAAGAAAGTTATCAGGCCGGTGGATGAGGAAATGGCTGCCCGGCAATTTGAAATTCTTATGAAGACCATGAGAGAAAATGGTTTTGAACATTATGAGATTTCTAACTTTTCATTGCCGGAGCTCTATTCAAAACACAATACCAGCTACTGGCAGGGAAAAAAATATCTTGGCATCGGGCCTGGAGCTCATTCCTTTAACGGAGATGAAAGGCAGTTTAACATCTCCAATAACCAGATCTATATCAATTCCATTCTAAAAGGAGAAATTCCTTCTACCATAGAAAAGCTTTCTGAAAAAGATAAGATCAATGAATACCTAATGACCAGTCTCAGGACCAAGTGGGGGTGTGATCTTAACAGGCTGAAAGACCTCCCGGAATTTCAATATTCCAGACAATATAAAAAAATTGAAAAAATGGCAAATGATCAATTAATAACAAATAATAGTGGAATACTGATATTGACTGATAAGGGTAAGTTATTGGCTGATAAGATCATCTATGATCTTTTTTTGATATGAAAAACATAAAATTTAAATATAATATTATATTTGAGAAGCATTTATTGCCGGCTATGACAGCAGACCAGAAAAAAGCACTTCTTTTACTCAAATATATCATCTTCAACTACCATGGATTGGATGAAGAAGAGAAAAAATATTTAGAGAAGAGCGCAGAAGACATCGAAGGGTTAGCTGAATTAAAATGGGTAGAGGAATTCGTTTCCAACGATGCA
>JBJMLY010000456.1:0-13782 GCA_045805025.1 Cytophagaceae bacterium
ATCCTCATCTGAACGTACTATATTTTTCTTCAGACGGACATGAAGGTTTCGGAATGCTCGATATTATAAAGGCTGAAAAGTCCGGCGGCCTATGGGCTGCCGTTGAAAACGCAGGCGAGCCATTCAATTCAGCCGGCGATGATTTTGCCTTTTTCTCAGATTCAACGGGAAAGTCAGGCTTTTTTTCTTCCAACCGGTTAAAGGATGACGATGATGTATTCCAGTTCAGCCTGGCCGAACCTTTGTTTTTGAATCCCGACACCCTGAAGCTGAACAGCTATTGCGTTACGTTGTTTGAGGAAACTACTTTTTTTACCGATACGCTTCCATACGTGTATGAATGGAATCTGGGGAATGGCCAGATCAAGCAGGGGAAAGAGGTTCAGCACTGTTTTCCGGGTCCCGGAGAATATGCAGTTTATCTGAATATTCTCGATACACTCACAGGTTTAAGGCATGCTCAGGAAGCGGAGTACAGACTTGAGCTCAAAGACTATGAACAGCTGTATATCAGTTCTGCCGATACGATTCCGGCCGGGACTCTCGTAGATTTCGATGCCTCCGCCTCGAATCTTCCCGGTTGTATGATTAAAAGCTATTTCTGGGATTTTGGCGATGGCTATAGATCGAAAGGAAACCAGGTAAGCCATGCTTTCACAAAACCTGGGATTTACTATGTGCGGCTGGGAAGTGAGCTTATCGATGCATCCGGAAAGACATCGGAAAAAAGTGTTATTAAAAAGATAACCATTCTCAACTCTTCCAGAAACCTCAGCTATGAAAAATAATCTGATACTTTTTTTTACTTTAATCAGCTTAGCTGGCCTGGCGCAGTCGGCGCCGCCTGTGGATGAAAATATTCCTTATCTGGTTACCTTCGGAAAGAACGCACAGACCTCTTACGGCGACGATGATTTTTCCCAGACATTTTTCTTTGTTATTCCAGAAGATCATAAAAGCTCTGTTTACATCCGGGTTTTTGATCCCGAAGTAGGCAATACCATTGATGAGCTGATCGGCGAAGCCAATACAAGATTCCGTTATGAAATTTATGGAGGCAAAGGTACCATTTCAAACGCAGACGCGGTGAAAGAAAATCCGGTAGGAAGCTTTAAAAGCGGAATCCTGCTTGCCTCCAGAGATTTTGATGGCAAAAAAGACTACGATGGCAAATGGTATACGTTCGGTCCGTTCAATCCTGGGGAAGGTGAATTGATGAAAGAGTATGGAGGATATATTTTTAAAATCATTGCGGAAGGTTTGAGCGGAAACGATGGGAACGAATACAAATATTTTCTGAGCAGCAGCGCCGTAGAGAACATTCCGGTTGAGGGTTCCAATTTCTTTACTTTTGAATATACTTTTGTGCTCAATCCGGCTCCGAATTCCGTAGCCCATATCTATCCATACCTTGACAAAAATGTGGTGGCAGTCAAGATCAATACATTTGACTTTGATTCGGATGGCTATCTGCGGATTGTATCGGTTGCCAAAAAAGGAGAAATGATGAAAACTTCCGGCGAAGACGAATGGGTTACCAGCACTCATGCGATCAGCGAAGAGGAAAAAAGAACATCGCTGGATATTCAGATCATCAAAACCAGTGGGGCGAAAAATAATAATATGGTATTCTTCATCACCAACCAGTATGGCGAGCTAATGCCTTTCTACACAGTTCCTATAGGCGGAGTTCCAAAGTACAAATATAAAATAGGAGTAAAGCGCTAATGAAATCCCTAAGCTTATACTGGAATTTAGCAACTCAGTTTTTATTACTATTGAGCATAAACAGTCATGCCCAGATTTATAATTTCCATAATTACAACACCGAGGAAGGGCTTGCTCAGTCTTATATTTATAATATGCTGCAATCCGATGATGGCTGCCTGTGGATTGGTACCGGTGAAGGATTAAGCCGGTTTAACGGAAAGGATTTTGTGAACTATTCTACCAGGGAGGGGCTGGCGGAAAATTTCGTGACAGCCTCCTTTAAGGATAGGAATGGTTCGCTCTGGT
Source organism: Cytophagaceae bacterium (assembly GCA_045805025.1). Classification (GTDB taxonomy): domain Bacteria; phylum Bacteroidota; class Bacteroidia; order Cytophagales; family Cytophagaceae; genus DATMOV01. The sequence continues at coordinate 2,017 of JBJMLY010000456.1, forward strand.
TCGGGCATTACCAGGGGGGGCTTAGTTATTACAACGGAAATTCCTTCACGTGTATAAAGCTTCCCGATATCGGAAGTCCGGTTAATTCCATACTTGAGGATAAGGATGGAAATATCTGGATCTCTTCGCAGCGCGACGGGCTTGCCAGGATTTCTCCAGCCCGGGACATCATCCGCTATAAAAGTCCTTTTACCGGATACATTCTTCACGCGCTTTCTTTAGGTCATGACGGCAGGCTGATAATTGGCACAAACGAAGGAGCTTTTTTTGTAAATATCAAGGAAGATAAAACTGAGCTTCTGAGATTACCTGGAAATGAATATACCGGTGAAGTAACAGTAATTACTCCTTCGGCTGATGGCAAAAATTATTGGATAGGGACAAAAGACGAAGGAATTATTTTATACCAGGGAGATGTTCAAAAGACCAGCCATTTTTTTCCCGGGATTAAGAATATTAATCTGATCCATGCAGATACCATGAATAATCTGTATGTCGGATCTTTTGGCTTTGGGCTGATAAAGTTTAATCTCCGGGACGGGAAGCTTCAGGAAATGGCCGTATATAATAAATCCACTGGGCTGAGCAATGATTATGTACGATCCGTTTTTTCAGACCGGGAAAACAATCTATGGTTCGGTTCTTATGGCAGCGGCCTTGATCTGCTGGTGGATCCTTTGTTTACACTGTACAACCGGTCCGGAGAAATTCATGGGCATAGCGTTTTGTCACTTCTTTTTGATACCGATAAAAATATTTGGGCTGGTTCCGATCATGGCCTCAGCAGGTACACGTTTAACAATTATGGTTTACAGACAGGTTCGGATCTGATCATGGAAGGTTTACCTGCCGGTGAAATCAAATCATTGTTCCAGATGAAAAATAAGGATGTGCTCATAGCGCTGGCTTCGGAGGGTGTTTACAGATATTACCATGGTACTGGAAAAATTTCAAGATGGTTTTATAATGAACAGGATCCCTTAAGCAACCGGGTAAATCATATTACATCGGATCAGGAAGACAATATCTGGTTTGCCACCTATGCAGGTGTATATAAGCTTCAGAAGGACGCTGAAGTTTTTGAACAGTTTACGATTGCCGACGGACTTGCGCATAATCTGGTTTATTCGATATATCCGGATTCGAAGGGTAATATCTGGTTTGCTACGCATGAATCGGGAATTACAAAATTTTACAACGGTAAATTCGAATCACTGAAAGTAAATGGCGTCGAAGTATTTAACATAAATTGTTTTGCACAAGACATCCAGGAACGACTCTGGATAGGCACCTATGGCGATGGCATTTATGGGCTTGATGAAAACAAGATAGTAAAGCATCTGAGTAAGGCTAATGGGCTGGGATCGGATTATTGTTATATGCTGCGGTTTGACAGAAATAATAACTTATGGGTCGGACATAAGGAGGGCATAAGCAAATATAGTCCGATGCAAAATAAATTTCATTTCTATAAAAAGCAGGATGGGTTTCTCGGAGAATCCGTCAATCTTAATTCCTGCATTGAAGATAGCGCCGGCTGTCTGTGGTTTGGGACTCGTAAAGGATTGGTTCGTTACAATCCCGATTCCGATAAGCCCAATACAACAAGCCCGATGACGCAGATCACGAGGGTAGATCTTTTTTATAAAAATGTTGAATGGAAAGCGCTGGCCGATAGTCTTTACGGCGCCTACAGGCTTCCGCATGATCCCGAGCTTCAGCATAATAAAAACCATCTGACTTTCAACTTTGCGGGAATCAGCCTCAGGCCGGGAGAAAAGTTAAAATACCAGTACATGCTGGATGGCTTTGATCAGAAATGGTCTTTGCTCACAAACGAAACTTTTGCGACCTATTCCAATCTTCCGGATGGAAATTATGTTTTCAAAGTAAGAGCCCAAAACAAGGAGGGACTCTGGGGAAATCCTGCAATTTTCACATTCCATGTATTAAAGCCTTTCTGGAAAACCTGGTGGTTTATCTCCTTCCTGGTGATTGTTTCAGTGGTTTTCGTGTTTTTTCTGATACGTTTAAGAACAATCCATTTGCATAAAAGACAGCTGGTGCTGAAAAAGCAGAGAGACCGGCTTCTGGCGGAGGTCAAAGAGAGAAAAATAGCGGAGAAAATGCGAAAGGAAAGTGAGAAGAAGCTGAAGCAGACCAATGAGGAGCTGAATACTTTTATCTACCGTTCGTCGCACGATCTTAAAGGCCCGCTTGCCTCGGTGATCGGACTTACTTATCTGGCGCAGAAAGAGATTAGCGAAAGTAATGCGCTGAATTACTTTAATATGATTTCGGATTGCACGAGAAAGCTCGATAATATTCTTGAAGGTTTGCTGGAGGCCACTATGATCAAGGACTGGAAAGTAGAATGCTCTATGATCCACTTCGACGAGCTTGTCAAAAATCTTCTTTTTAGTTATGCCGGAGAGGAAAAGATTCAATTTCTGATTGACGTTTCAATCCGACGTGAATTTTGCAGCGATGCACAGCTTGTAGGATCCACAATGCAATATATCGTGGACAATTCCGTGAAATATAGAAAAACAGATGGTAAAAGCGAAGTCCGGATCGAAGTCTCCGATTATAAAAAGGGAGCATTGATCCGAATCTCTGACAATGGTATTGGAATAGCAGAAAGCGCGCGGGCAAAAGTCTTCGATATGTTTTTTAAAGCTTCGCTGATTTCAAAGGGGGCAGGGCTGGGATTATACCTCGTTAAAAATTCAGTCGGAAAGCTGGAAGGCGAAGTGAAACTACAAAGTCAGGAAGGAAAAGGGACAACGGTAGAAGTTTTTCTTCCGTCTTTGCTGCGCAATAGTAGCAAAGCGAATGGCTCTTTGTCAGGAAAGAGCTTTCCCTTCAAAAAAATGACTGAATAGTTCGCTTTCCGCGAAAGAAATTTTAATGCTATTTATGCAACAAGCTCGTGGATTACAAATCTTCCGGTTTCGAGATTCTGCTCTTTGACAAACCTGCTCAGATCGGGAAAGAACACTTCGAAATCCGCTCTGAACTGCTGGTAGTTTTCCATAAGTTCAGTAAAAGCATTTTCCTGGTTGCTTTGAAGAATGGTAAGCCTGATAAGATCCTTCATACAGATGAAGGTCCCTTTAAGTTCGGCCTGAGAATGAAGCCAGTCCGTTTTCACCATCATAGGGAAGATCTTTCCGGCTTTATAAGGTAGTATTGCCGACCTGTTGGAAAGAACTTCATAGATATGAGCAGCATGCTCTTTTAAAGGTCTTTTACTGTATTTATTCCAATTGGCTGCCAGGAAATGATCGTAAAAAAGACGGATCAGAGGTTTGCCATATTTTCTGAACTTTGGGCTTAAACGTTCTATACTTTTCTGGAAGGAGGGATGGCTGTTCGTGAAATCATCAATACTTTTATTGAGGCGCACTCCCTCCAATGTTTCTTCATTGTACTTATGGTAAGAATTCACTTTAATGTGGTTACCCAGGAAACTTCCAAATATCTTATCTTCAGAAGGACCTGCCAGGAGAGATAGTGATAGATAATTCATAGCGTTTTAAGTTTTATAGGACTGATTGAGTCAAATATTAGTGTCAATCTTTCCCATTCCAAATCAAATCCATGAAAAAGTGTATTTTATTAAGTTATATTTTAAATATTTTACTATGCTTATTGCGGATTAATATTAGTGTTAAAATCATATTTTGTCTATTTTTATTTAATTTGAGCCGATAATCCATTTTAATGGTTGCGGATAAATAAAGAATTTTAAACAAAAATTACAGATTGTCGAATTGGCCTGAAATCTCCTGTATTTTACTTTTGAAAATCGATTCTTCCTATATAAAGAATCTCATGTACCGGTTGTGTGACCGCTGAGAGGAATTTCTCCATTAATTCAATTCTGAAGTCTTTGACCGAGCGCCCTTCCCAATACGAACGGGTGATTTCATGGATGATTTCTTCGTCCAGAATCAGGGGAGAACGCAGGAAGTCGATCCAGCCGAGATCATGCCTGGAGTACAGGTATTCGCCTGCCGTAGTGGCCTTCATCAATTCCCTGTGTCCTACATGTATACCATGCGTTTCGCGGTATTTAAGGGCCTCACTCTCTTCTTCAAAAAGGAAAGTGGCTACGAGCCTGGAAGGGTAAGCCTCAAAACCGTTTTTGCGGGTTATCTCGAGTTTGTACTCAGCCTGATAGCTCCTTAATAAATTCCCCTGAAACGGGCTTATATAGCCGCTGAATTCGGCATTGGGCAGGAACATCAGGTTATCTTCCTGATTGGTGACAGAAACAAAAGATCCGACCAGGTTCGCGTTATGGTAGGCAAACATGTCTTTGGGATTAACCCAGACATAAAAGCTCTTAAGTTCTCCTGAGCGGATTAGATTTTTCATTTCCCCTTCATTATTCCTTCTTATATATAACTGAAGCGATAAATAAGGGTTTACCAGACAGATATTTATTAATTTCGTGTATGTTTCAAAAGCAATTCCAGAACCTTCCGCTCTGGCAGTTTGAATCCCTTTCGGATTATACCGGCATTACTCATTTTGTTTCAGGCAGGAATGGAGGATTCAGCCATGGACAGAAAGGAGGATTGAACCTGAGCTATAAGGTTGGTGATTTTCCAGGAAACGTGGATTCCAACCGGGAATTACTGTCAGCGTCTTTGGGAATTACGATCCACCAGCTTCTCATACCCGTGCAGACTCATAGCATGCATGTGAAGCTGGTTGATGAGCTCAGCTGCGAAGAAGAACTGGAAGATACCGACGCCCTGGTAACTTCGGCCAAAGGCATCTGTATAGCTGTCATGTCTGCCGATTGTGTGCCTCTGCTCTTCTATGATCCTGTGGCAAATGTGGCAGGAGCGGCCCATGCAGGTTGGAAGGGAACGGTAAGCCGTATCGCTTCTGCGACGGTTCAATCAATGATGGACAATTTCGGCAGTCTGCCAGGCAATATAATAGCCTGTATAGGCCCTTCCATTTCTCCCCAGGTATACCAGGTCGGTCCGGAAGTCATTGAAGTGGTGCGAAATGCCTTCGGCAGGATAAATGGGTTAGTCAATGGGATCAATCAAGAAGGGAAGGGCTATCTTAATCTATGGGAAGCCAACCGGATTCAGCTGCTGGAGTTGGGCCTAAAACCTGAAAACATAGAAGTTGCCGGCATCTGCACCTATACCCGGAGCGAAGATTTTTTTTCAGCCAGAAAATCAAAAAATCAGGCGGGGCGGTTTGCAGCGGGGATAATTATCAAGTAAACTCACTATAAATAAAAGTGAGTTTACTTGAATGAAATCAGCTTAATCAAGCTTATTTTTCCAGGTATACCTTTTTTGTTTTTCCGCTTTTATAAACATAGATCAGTGGCCTGTTAGGTTCTATGCTTGTAACCTCAGCACCTGTTATATCGAATATTTTTATTATGTCATCCTGAGATACGGATGAATTCATTATTCCGGTAACAATAGCAGGATCTGTTACGGTCAGGTCTCTGTAAGTGACACTACCCAGGTCGACAATCTGATCTGTATTGGAGCTAAGGTTATATTTCCATAAATCAGTCCCTTGATATAAGGCGACAATCTGATTATTGGCCTGGTCAAAATATATCTCATTAATATCGTAATAACTGCTCATCGTGAGAGAAGTGCCGATATTGGAAATAGCACCTGTGTTCAGGTTGAGTTGCTTGATTTCATAGTTTGAATTAGTGCTGTTCCAGATGATCATATAGGATTGAGAAAATCCTTTGGATACTGATAATAGAAAAAATAGGAATATTAGTATTTTTTTCATGGGCGAATTGTATAATAATTTAAAAAGTATGTAAATATACTTGATTTATAGTAAGTTACAAAAAATAGACGGGAAATCGAAAGGGGGGATGGTCGATTACATTTGTCTGAAAAGACGCTGCGTTGATATAGCAATTCCTCGCCATTGTTGGAGCTTTTCTTCAACAAGCATTTGTCTGAACCAGGATATTTAGGATTAAGGGATTGACAGGATCTGAAATACTATTTTTCCCTGTTCTTTTTTACTTCAGCTTTCACAGATTTCTTTTTTACCGAGGCCCTTGAAGTTCTTTTTTGTAACGTGAATGCTTCCTGACATAATTTATTTTATCGTTCAATACGCCAGATCTTCAATAAAAAAGAAGAACACGACTGCCGCAACCCATTCTTTCTTAGCTCTCTTGCATTCCCCGATTCTGGACCCGTTCATATAAATATCACCATCAGATTCTATCTGTCCGATTCTGCTTCCGTTTTTATAGACATCTCCGTCCGCCTCGATTTGTCCGACTCTGCTGCCGTTCATGTAAATATCACCGTCTGATTCTATTTGTCCAACCCGGCTTCCGCTTTTGTAAACATCGCCATCTGCTTCGATCTGACCTTTTCTTGAACCGTTTATATAGATATCTCCATCGGATTCTATCTCCGCTTTTCTGCTTCCATGAATGTATAGGCTTTGGGCAGAGGTAGTGGCATAGATAAAGCTACAGGCGAGAACTAATATCAGTGTTTTCATAAAGAGGGACTTGATGGATATAAGTTAATGAAAATTCTACATTTCCTTAAGTGAACTATGATTGGATATATACACCTTCGCTTCTTATTCCTCTGACCATAGGATGGACAATAATCTTGTAAATCCTTTAATCCTGCGAAATCATGTTTTAGGCTTCCTTTAATAACTTTTCCACCAGTTCCTCCAGTCCCACACTGCCTTTCTGCTCGATCAGATGCAGATTTGGCCTCGGACTGACTACCGGCATTTTAGGGTCAATGATGTATTTGGGGATTTCATCGGATACATAGTCGATAAGGCCGGCGGCAGGATATACCTGCAGCGATGTGCCCACTACGATAAAGATCTCCGCGCTCGCGGCCTCCTGAACGGCGATATCCATCATGGGCACGGACTCTCCGAACCAGACGATGTGCGGACGAAGCTGCGAACCCTTTTCACATCGGTCTCCTTGCTTAAGCTCCCAGCCCTCGATGTCATAAATCAGGGAAGGGTAGGCCGTGCTTCTGGATTTAAAAAGCTCCCCGTGCAAATGGATCACATGGCTTGATCCCGCTCTTTCATGAAGGTTATCTACATTCTGAGTGACGATACTGACGCTGAATTTTTCTTCCAGTCTGGCCAGCGCGATATGACCGGCATTGGGCTTTGCTTCCAGCGCTGATTTGCGACGCTGGTTATAAAAATCAAGTACCAGTTCAGGATTTCTTTTCCAGGCTTCGGGCGTAGCAACATCTTCAACCCGATGACCTTCCCACAAACCACCTGAATCGCGAAAAGTAGCCAATCCGCTTTCCGCACTGACTCCCGCACCGGTAAGGACAACAATTTTAGGTTTGAATAACAGAGTCATATGTAAAGAGTCATTGGTCATTAGTCAATACAGGTGCGGTCATCTAATCTCAAAAAAAATCACCATTAAAACAAAAATTATCTTTTAATGGTGAAAATGACCAATGACAAGTGACCAATGACTAATTTCTATTTCTTCTTCTTCGCCTTGACAGTTTTGGCCGGTTTGGCTTTTGTTGCCTTTTCTGCTTTGGCTGGTTTCGCTGCTTTCACAGGCGTTGCTGCAGGAGTCGTGGTCTTTCTGGCGAATCTTCCTTTTTTCTCAGGGGCATTCTCCGCCAATGTAAGGCATTCTTCCAGGGTCAGCGATTTCGGATCGCGGTCTTTGGGTATCTTAACATTTTTCTTGCCGGCAGCTATGTAGGGGCCCCAGCGTCCGTTGAGTACTTTCACATCGGGATTTTCATCCCATGATTTGATCAGTTTCTCCGCATCGGCTTTACGTTTGGCCAGAATGATCTCAATGCCTCTGGCATCGGAGATTTCAAGAGGGTCGTCTTCTTTCGGTATCGAATAAAATTTGCCGTCGTGCCGTATATAAGGCCCGAAGCGTCCTATCGCTACTACCATCGGCTGTTCTTCCAGCAGTCCGATCTCTCTCGGAAGCTTGAAAAGCTCCAGCGCTTCTTCGTAAGTGATGCTTTCCAGGAATTGTCCTTTGCGAAGGCTTGCAAACTGAGGCTTCTCATCGCTTCCTTCCACGGTTTCCCCGATCTGTGCGATCGGTCCGAACCGGCCCAGTCTTACAAAAAGCTTTTTACCCGATTTAGGGTCAATGCCGAGGTCTCTATTGGTATTCGCTCTTTCCAGGGTGCCTGTAGCCACGACTTTATCGTGAAAGGCTCCATAGAAATTACTAATCATTGCATCCCATTTCTTTTTGCCGGCAGCGATGTCGTCAAATTCCTTTTCGACATTGGCGGTGAAAGAATAGTCGGTAATATTGGGAAAATGCTGAACCAGGTAATCGTTCACGATCATGGCAATATCGGTCGGGTAGAGCTTGCCTTTTTCGGCTCCCGTAATTTCTGTATTGACATTGGTCTGGATCTTGTCTTTGCTCAGGATCAGTTCTTTGATCTTTCTTTCTTTTCCTTCCCGCTGCTCCTTGATCACATAACCTCTTTTTTGAATGGTTGAAATGGTCGGCGCATAGGTGGAAGGTCTTCCGATACCAAGCTCTTCAAGCTTCTTTACCAGCATGGCTTCCGTATATCTCGCCGCAGGTCTGGAATATCGTTCCAGCGCCTTCATCTGATCGAGATTTAATGCTTGTCCGACAGTCATAGCCGGCAGCATTCCTTCCTTATCTTCATCATCCTTTTCTTCGTCGTCGTCCGACTCGATGTAGACTTTCAGAAAGCCTTCAAAGGTAATGACTTCGCCTCTGGCGGTCAGGGTTTGCGGAACACTTGAAATACCGATGGAAACCACGGTTTTTTCCAGTTGTGCATCACTCATCTGGGAGGCGATCGCTCTTTTCCAGATCAGCTCATAGAGCCTCTGTTCATTGCGTTCTCCATCGACTTCATGCTTGGCAAAGTCCGTAGGGCGAATCGCCTCGTGCGCTTCCTGCGCCGATTCCGATTTGGTTTTATATTTTCTGGTGTGAACGAAGTCTGCTCCGTATGCCTTGGTAATCTCATCTTTTGCTGCATCGATAGCAAAGTCAGATAGATTGACCGAGTCGGTTCTCATATAAGAGATCTTTCCAGCTTCGTAGAGCTTCTGGGCTACCGTCATCGTCTGCGCCACGGAAAAGCCCAGCTTGCGGCTGGCTTCCTGCTGCAGCGTAGAAGTGGTAAAAGGAGGCGCCGGAGATCTCTTGGCAGGCTTTTTTTCCAGGCTTAGTACCTTATAGCCGGCACCTATACATTTCTGGAGGAAAGCCATAGCTTCCTCTTCGGTGTCAAATTTTTCGGAAAGCTCGGAATTGAATGATTTTTTCTCTGTTTCAAAAATTGCCGTTACTTTAAAAGAGGCTTTTGATTTGAAATGCTCGATTTCCCGTTCCCGTTCTACGATCAGTCTTACGGCAACCGATTGTACTCTTCCTGCCGATAGTCCTGTTTTGATCTTTTTCCATAATAAAGGAGAGATTTCAAAACCTACCAGACGGTCGAGTATACGGCGGGCCTGCTGTGCATTGACAAGGTCGATATCGATACCACGCGGGGTTTCAATGGCTTTGACAATGGCCGTTTTAGTAATTTCACGGAAGACGATCCTTCTCGTATTTTCATCGGTAAGCTTCAATGCTTCTTTCAAATGCCAGGATATGGCTTCTCCTTCACGGTCATCATCCGTTGCTAACCAGACTATATCAGAGGCTTTTGCCAGCTTTTTAAGCTCGGCCACCACATCTTTTTTATCCTCGGATATTTCATAGGTCGGGGTAAACCCGTTCTTAATATCTATTGCTTTATCTCCTTTAGGGAGATCTCTCACGTGCCCGTAGCTAGATTTAACGGTAAAGTCTTTACCCAGATAACCCTCAATCGTTTTTGCCTTTGCAGGAGACTCTACTATGACTAAATTTTTCGACATTGTACTATGAGAAAACTTATGAATTTTGCCAAAGATGAAATTTTTTTTTGAAAAAAATAAATTCACCTTATTATTAACACATTTCAGTCTTTCATGATAATTTGAAAAACTTTTGATTATGAGCGGGAAGCGCGACAGAAGTATTAAGGTCTTTTATCTGAAAAGTCTATGAAAAATTTATTTCTTGTAAGGCATGCAAAATCTGACTGGTCGGTACCCGGACAAAAAGATTTTGACCGTGAATTGAATGGCAGAGGCAGGAGTGACGCACCCAAAATGGGAAGGAAACTTTACGAACTGGAATCAAAGCCCGACCTTATTATTGCAAGTCCGGCCATACGAGCCAGATTTACGGCAGAGCTTATTTGCGAGCAGCTGAAGTTTGATACCGAGAGGATTATTTATACGGAAGATATTTATGAGGCTTCCGTCAGAACTCTTATGTCGGTGATAAACGGCGTTGAGGACAAATACAGTCGTGTGATGATTTTCGGACATAATCCGGGTTTTACTTACCTGGCCGAATACCTTACCAAAAAAGAAATTGGCAATATTCCCACCTGCGGCATGGTGAACATTGAGTTTGATGTTGATTCCTGGAAGGAAGTATCGGAGGGGACGGGCGAGCTTAAAAACTTTATTTATCCGAAGAAATTAGAGCTGTAATAAATTAAACCTATAAGGGTTCTGGTAAGCAGAGCAGGAGAAAATACTTAGTCCAGAAAGCTTGATGATTAGTTGTAGAAAACCTTATAGGTTTTCTATTTATTATGACTCTTCACATACTTTTTCTTTTTCTGTGAAGTTTTGCTCGAAGCATTGTGCAGCCTTTTGTTCGCTTTTTTCTCTGCCTGCTTTCTGGTAATTTTATTTCTTTTTTCCTTTTCGTCGTGGATCTTCTTCATGTCCTTCTCATACTTCAGCTGCTCTTTCGATTTCTTGGGTTTCATGGAGGCATCCAAAGCAGCCTGATCGTTCTTTTTTTTGTCTTTCATTTCTTCATCCGCCTGAGCCTGTGAGCTGGTTATGCCTGCGAATACGAACAGGAAAGTACAGAGTATGAGCTTTTTCATATTCAAATATGTTTTAAAAATATTATTTTTAAAAGTAAAACAGCACGAATCCTTGTTTCGGTACCTTTAAATTAAAAGAAAGAGGTACCCTCAGGATACCTCTTTCTTCACAGACTTTATATTCTTCCCACAATATCTTCGGGATTATTCATCGTCGTGTTACCTCTGTTTTTCTTTTTAATATGCCTCTTTTTTACAACTGTTCCTTCGCTTGAATCTTCTGCCGTATTACGGGTATTGGTCTCTTTCTGAGAATATTTCGTGCTGTAATTCCTTTTATTGGATTTGATCAGCTCGGTATTCTCTTCATTGAGCTTATGATACGTTCTACGGGTCTTTCTGTAAGTCTTTTTATCCTCCGTTTTACTTTTTCTTTTATATTCCATCACATGATCCTGGACTTTTTTAGGCACTCTAAGTTTTTCCCGCCTGTAAATCTTGATTTCATGTGATTTTACCGTTCTGGCAATAAGCTCTTTCTGCTTTTTGTCATTTTTCTTCCGCTGCTTTTCCAACGCCTTCATTCTCCGGTCCTCATCGCCGGCTGCTCCCATTGATACCGTAGATATTCCTACGGATAACAGTATTCCAAGTATTAACATTTTCATACGCTCCAACCTCCCCATTGATCCCTTTTATAAAGATCCTTCATTAAAATAACTTTGCCTGCCTTACTATTGTTACCACCTGTACAGATGTTTTTTTCCAATTTGTTCTTAATATAGCCTCATGAAAAGCCCTATGATGAAACGTTTATTTTTAC
>JBJMLY010000457.1:0-1796 GCA_045805025.1 Cytophagaceae bacterium
ATAAGAACCTGCTCCATTGCTGGCATTGCTGAAGTTGGATAAACCAAAGGACATTTCATTGAATGATAATCCCGCATATGCCGACAATTGCTGCTGTCCCTGAACTCCTGAAATGCCGGCACTCGTATAATTTCCATACCCGATTCCCACCCCTCCTGAAAGTCCATAAGCACTATTTAAACCCACGTTCAGGGAACCGAAAAGTTTGCTTGGCTGACGTGCCCATTTATCAGCAGGATTTCTTTTTGATCCTTCGAGGATTAAGCCCGCTCCAAGACCTACTGCCCCAAACATTCCTTTATAATTATCATAACCTATCATCAAGGATACATTCAGCCCAATATTTGCAGACACGTTCGGAATCCCAATATCTTCGGGACCTGGAGACAAAGGAAGTTTAGCCGCCGTTAAATCTCCCTGTACTGAAACACTCCAGTTAGGCTGGCATTCATATTTAAAATACCTGGGTGCACCATATGCATCGTCGGGCAAACCCTGCATGCTTCTGGCTATGGCGCCGGAAAATCCATTCACTCCAAATCCGAATATTCCTGCATCCTGATCCATGCCTCCATTAGATGCATATCCGATGGCCATCGGATAGTCGGGTACTGAAGTGACAGGAATGGTGTAATTAAAATCGCCATTCATCATGTTCACATTATCGGTAGCATCGGAAGGCTGATAGGCATAAACTTCCGGAGCGCTGGGTCCTCCTGTTAATGCCCAGGAAACACCTGGGAATACCAGTTCTGTAAGAATGGTAATCAGCAAAAAAACGGATACGCTTCTGAGGATAAAAAGCTTTCTTCTACTCATGATGGTTCTGGTTAACTATAATTGAATCTCAGGTAATTTCTTTTTCAGCTGCTTGGGATCAAATGAAAAAACAAGCGGATGAGAAAGGCCAAAATAAATATCGTCGTATACAAAATTGACCGTTGAATTTTCCTGCAAAAGTCTCTCTGACGGAAAAGCAAAAATCATTGTGAGATCCTGCGACATACCATACGATCTCTGCATATCAAAAATGGAAGCTCTGACTGTATCTCTATTCTGAGTAAGAAAATAAGCGTGCTTACCCATATTAAATTCTATATCGTTGATTCTATAGACATATTCTTCGCGCGACCGAATATCTTTTTTAAAAATATCATTGCTATCTGTCAAGCCGAGCTTAAAACTAAAGTAACTGGCCCCTGAAAAAGACTTTAATGCCTTGTTGAATTGTGTCGAATCGATCCTGCCCTGCTGTTCCAAGGTTCCCCGAAGTTCTGTCAATGCCATTACCTGCGGCGGATTGTAAACACATTGAGCGTGGAAAATATCGTCTGCATACTTTTTTACAAAATCCTTATCGGTATTCACATGGTTTAGAAAATCCTGAACAGAAACTTCCCTTTTACAGGAAATTAATCCCACGATCAGGAAGAATATAACCCCTTTAAAAACCAGGGATGATATGTCAATTTTTGATTTCAAAGGAAGATTAGTTTTTGTTTTCGGCCAGAGGCGATTTATAATTCTTATTAAGCTCTTCAAGAATTACACTGGTCAAATCATCCTGGTCAAGCCCATATAAAATGCTTCCGTCGTTGGTCGTGCCCAGAATTATTTTGTAACCGTGATTTTTTCCATAATCCTGTATAAAAGTGTTGACAGTCGTCAATACTTGTCCGCTCAGTTGTCTTTGTCTTTGCTGTAATTGTTCCTGAGCTGTCTGATTGTATTGCAGGTATTCCTTTTCAGCAAGCCCTACCTGATAACCCCACTCTGCCCTTTTTGAAGAAGGAATC
>JBJMLY010000458.1:0-3462 GCA_045805025.1 Cytophagaceae bacterium
ATACGGGGTGCAGATTGCGTCCTATATAAATGTTGATAACATGAAGCGGCAATATGCTAAAATTCAGGAGGCAGGTATTACGGATGCATTCGTTCAGGTGGTAACGATGAAAGAAAATGGTAAGGGTGTAAAGTATTACAGAATTCTCATCGGCGCTCACACTGATCTGAATGAGCTCAGAGAACGCGAACAGAAACTAAAGGATCAGGGATATTCTACCACCTACAGAAAGCATTTATAAAAAAAATCTGCTTACAGGCAGATTTTTTTTATAGTTAGTAGTTAGTGTTTCCTATTTGCTGTTCCAGGACGACAACATCCAGACGACTTTCTCCTGAGCCTGTATAAAATCACTGACCATATTGGCAGTTCCTTCATCACCCGCTTCTTCAGCCAGATCCAGAATTTCCCGTTCTTTTACCAGGATGACCGTATAGTTGGAAAGTGTATCTTTTACCGTCGCTCTGGCATCCGCTACGTCTTTCATCTCTTTAATCTTTGATGTTTTAAGATAATCCGAATAAGCGTGCATGGGAATATATCCAAGAGTTCTGATCCTTTCTGCTATTTCATCAATATCTTCGATCGACTGCCGGTAAATTTCCTCAAACTTGATGTGTAGTGTAAAAAAATCATTGCCACGGATATTCCAGTGAAAGCCTCTTAAATTCTGATAAAAGATATGATAGTTTGCAAGCAGATCGTTTAGCTTTTTAGCCAGAGCCTGTGCTTTGGAGTTATCTATTCCGATCTGGTTTAATTTTGCTGTAGCCATAAAAATAGAGTTAAATGATTCAGATAAAATAACCGGATCCTTTTATGAATGTTCAGACATCTGTATCAGGAATAAAAGAAAGAAATTTCTCCTGGACGCGTAACAATTCTGATTTTTCAAGGGTTGAATAAACAGAAGGTAGCCTGGTTGTGAGGAACGGATACAAGGGGAGAGAAGCCAGGAGCCGGGAGTAGTGGTTAATAATTCAGAGATAACTGAATATATGGGAGGGCATACAGGTAAGTGTGCCCTCTTTTTTATTAAAATAGGTTACGCAAACATTCATCTGAAAACCTGAACAATAAAAATCAACTCCTGATTTGGAGAATATAACCATTAGTCGTACTTTTGCATCATTATAATGGAGTGGTAGTTCAGCTGGTTAGAATGCCTGCCTGTCACGCAGGAGGTCGCGGGTTCGAGTCCCGTCCATTCCGCAAAAAGCTTCAGGGTCTTCCCTGGAGCTTTTTTGTTTTAAAGCCTAAATCCCTGTTAATGAGTTAGAATCTGGTATCCAGGTCTGATTTATCCCCATTTACCTATAAATCCTTAAAATTTCGTAAATTTGCAATGGAACATCATTAACAAACTATGTATTTAGACTTTGAGAAGCCAATAGCAGAACTGGAAGCCAAGCTTATTGATATGAAGCAGCTGGCTGAAGAGAATAGTGTTGACGTAGGGGATGCTGTAAAATCACTCGAAAGCAAAATCAAAGCCCTGAAAAAGGAAATCTATCACAACCTTACCCGCTGGCAGCGAGTGCAGATTTCCAGACATCCGGATCGCCCTTATACACTTGACTATATTTACGATATCACCGACAAGTTTATAGAATTGCATGGAGACAGGCAGGTGAAGGACGACAAGGCGATGGTGGGAGGATTAGGCGAAATAGGAAGTCAGACTGTGATGTTCATAGGGCATCAGAAAGGCCGCAACACCAAGCAGAGACAATTAAGAAACTTCGGGATGGCGAACCCCGACGGATACAGAAAAGCCTTGCGCCTGATGAAGCTGGCCGAGAAGTTCAATGTACCTATTGTCACTTTTATTGATACTCCCGGTGCATTTCCGGGACTGGAAGCCGAAGAAAGAGGACAGGCAGAAGCCATTGCCAGAAATCTCAAGGAAATGTTCATGCTGAAAGTGCCAGTTATCTGTATCGTCATAGGAGAAGGCGCCTCCGGAGGAGCACTCGGAATTGCGATTGGCGATAAGGTACTTATGCTGGAAAACACCTGGTACTCCGTTATATCTCCCGAATCCTGCTCATCGATTCTCTGGAGAAGCTGGGAATACAAAGAACAGGCTGCCGAAGCGCTGAGACTCACTGCCGAAGATATGCTGGGCTTTAAGCTGATAGACGACATTATTAAGGAACCTCTGGGAGGCGCTCATACAGACCCGGCCTGGATGTCCAAAAAAATCAAAAAAGTCATCCTGGAAAATATCAAAGAGCTCAGCATTCTTACACCCGAAGAACGCATGAATCAGCGTATTGAAAAATTCGGGGCTATGGGAGTGTACGTCGAATAAAAGACATGAAGCTGCATGTAGCCCATTCCGGCATGTTCAAGCTTGACGGCGGTGCCATGTTCGGGGTAGTACCCAAAACCATCTGGAACAAGCTAAACCCTGCGGACGAGAACAATATGTGCAGCTGGGCCATGCGCTGTCTGCTGGTAGAAGACGGCAACCGATTAATCCTCATCGATACAGGTATAGGAGATAAACAGGACAAACGCTTCTTCAGCTTTTTTCATCTGCATGGAAATGATACCCTGAAAGGATCTATTGAGAAAGCAGGATTCTCCATGACAGACATTACCGACGTGCTGCTCACACACCTGCATTTCGATCATTGCGGAGGAGCCCTGACCTTTAATGAAGATCGAAGTAAAATAAAAACTACTTTCCCGAATGCCACCTACTGGTCGGACGAAGGCCACTGGCAATGGGCTACGAAACCCAATGTGCGAGAGAAAGCCAGCTTCCTCAGCGAAAATATTCTGCCCTTACAGGAAAGCGGCCAGCTGAAGTTTACCGACAGGAACAAATCTCCCTTTGAGAATATTGATATCCTGTATGTCGACGGACATACCGACAAGCAAATGATTCCCCACATCCGGTATAAGGATCAAACCGTCGTTTTTACCGCTGATCTTTTACCTTCCGTAGGTCATTTGCCTTTACCATACATCATGGCCTATGACACACGGCCTTTGCTCTCGATGAAAGAGAAGGAAGACTTCCTGAACAAAGCCCTTGAAAAGAAGTTTGTACTGTTCTTTGGTCACGATCCTGTACATGAATGCTGCTCCTTACAACAGACGGAAAAAGGAATCCGGCCGGAGAGGACTTTTGCTTTACAGGAAATTTTTTAGCGCATGAAAACAGGTCTGGTTTTATCCGGAGGAGGAGCCAGGGGCATAGCTCATCTGGGCGCCATCCAGGCTATCCTGGATCATGGACTTAAACCCGATATCATTTCGGGCGTCAGTGCCGGTGCCATCGTCGGATCGCTCTATGGAGCCGGCATGAAGCCTCCTGAGATTCTGGAAATTCTTGTCAAGACCAAACTTTTCCGCTACATAAGGCCGGCCTGGAGCCGGTTCGGCTTTCTCAACATCCAGAAACTGATCGCCATTTACAGGCTATACCTGCCCATCAAATCTTTTGAAGAC
>JBJMLY010000459.1:0-14601 GCA_045805025.1 Cytophagaceae bacterium
ATGGAAACGACCTACTTCCGCTTTGCCAACAAGGAAGGCTATTCAGAAAAAGAAGTTTTTTCTAATTCTTTAAGCTCCATACTACTAAGCAGCATTGCTTTCTCCGGTCTCTTTATATTATTATCCCCTTCCCTCTCGGTAGTTCTAAAGTATCCGGGAAAGGAAGACTATTTCATCTGGCTAGGTCTTATCTTGGCGATGGACTCATTATCGGCTATACCCTTCGCCCGGCTGAGATTAGAAAAGAAAGCAGGACAATTCGCCTTCGCCAAGATTTTTAATATATCTGTCAACATCGGCTTTAATCTTTTCTTTCTGGTCTTCTGCAAGAAAGTATATAGCGGCAGCCTGCTCCCATCCATGAAAGAATTGGTCGGCGTGATCTATAATCCTTCATGGGATGTAGAATATATTTTGATTTCAAATTTCCTTGCAAGCCTTTTTGTATTACCCTTCCTCTGGAAATCTTTTGCGGGATTCAGATTTTCCTTCAACTGGGACTTTCTAAAACCAATGCTGATCTATTCCTACCCTCTCATGTTTATGGGTTTTGCCGGAATGATTGACGAAATGCTGAGCCGTATCATTTTAAAGTATGTCCTTCCCCAAGGATTTTATCCGGGCCGGACCAATCTGGAAGCCCTGGGCATTTTCGGTGCGTGTTACAAATTGTCAATGTTTATGACACTGGCGGTGCAGGCTTTCCGGTATGCCGGAGATCCTTTTTTCTTTTCTCAGGCCAGGGATAAAAATGCACCTGAATTATTCGCCAAAGTGATGAAGTGGTTTATCATATCCTGTTCTTTCATCTTCCTTTTTGTAAGCGCCAACCTGACCCTGTTCCAGGAAATATTAA
This sequence comes from Cytophagaceae bacterium, assembly GCA_045805025.1. Lineage (GTDB taxonomy): Bacteria > Bacteroidota > Bacteroidia > Cytophagales > Cytophagaceae > DATMOV01. The sequence continues at coordinate 857 of JBJMLY010000459.1, forward strand.
GAAGCGCTATTTACCGGGAAGGCATTATGGTGGTTCCAGTTCTTCTTATGGCCAATCTCTTTCTGGGAATCTACTACAACCTCTCCATCTGGTACAAGCTCAGCGACAAAACCCATATGGGCTTGATCATCAGCGTTGCGGGGGCGCTACTCACCATCCTGCTTAACTTCCTGCTTATTCCCTACTTCGGTTATATGGGAAGCGCGGTTACGACAATGGTCTGTTACCTGACGATGTGCACGATCAGTTATTTCATCGGACAAAAATATTTTTACGTACCCTACCATGTGGCTTCGGCCTTTGGTTATATCCTATTGGCGGTTGCACTGGTATGCATGGCCCTGTATTATCCTTTTGGAAAAGGAACACTGGTCGCATATGCCTACCAGTTTCTCCTGGTCATGGTTTTTATACTCGCGGTGGCTTTCTTTGAACGGAAGCAGCTGAAGAGGAAGTAGGATATTCAAGCCTAACTTTAGGGCTCAAAACCTCATTTAATCCGATTTTTCTGTTATTTTTGTCCGCAGAGCTTCGCAATTCGTACGTATTCAAACATAGCAACCGTAACTTTTAGAATCATGCAGGTTAAAGTCGTCAATCATTCAAAACACCCTTTACCTTCTTACCAGACTGAATTTTCTGCGGGCATGGACCTCAGGGCCGAGCTATCAGAACCGGTTACGTTAAAGCCTTTGCAAAGAGCGCTGATTCCGACAGGCTTGTTCATTGAACTACCTCAGGGACTTGAAGCTCAGATCAGACCCCGAAGCGGACTTGCCTTTAAAAACGGAATTACCGTGCTTAACAGTCCGGGTACGATCGACGCGGATTACAGAGGCGAAATCAAAATACTTCTGATCAATCTTTCGGAAGAAGATTTTATCGTGCAGGATGGAGAAAGAGTGGCTCAGATGGTTATTGCCAGGTACGAACAAATCACCTGGTTATCTGTTAAAGAACTGGCCACTTCACAGAGAGCTGCCGGCGGTTTTGGGAGCACAGGGGTTAAATAATATGAATTTTTGAATTTTGAATTAATACGGCTAAGTCAGACTCAGCCTTAACTTATAACATACACTTAAAACGTACTACTTTTTATGAGAATTATAGTTCCAATGGCAGGTATGGGCAAGAGAATGCGCCCGCACACATTAACAATTCCTAAACCTTTAATCCCGATTGCCGGCAAACCCATTGTTCAGAGACTGGTTGAAGACATCGCCAAAGTCTGCGGACAAAAAGTGGAAGAGGTAGCGTTCATCATTGGAAAATTCGGGAAAGAAACCGAGAAAAAATTAATGGATATTGCTGCTTCCGTTGGCGCGAAAGGTACTATCTACTACCAGGAGGAAGCACTGGGAACTGCGCATGCTATTCTCTGCGCCCAGAATTCCCTGAAAGGTGACCTGGTGGTCGCATTTGCGGATACCCTTTTCAAAGCCGACTTTAAAATGGATCCTACCAAAGATGGCATCATCTGGGTACAGAAAGTGGAAGATCCCCGTCCTTTCGGAGTTGTGAAAGTGGATGGCACTGGACATATCACGGACTTCGTGGAAAAACCTGAAAACTTCGTGTCAGACCTGGCCATTATCGGAATCTATTATTTCAAAGATGGAGAATACCTGAAGAAAGAACTTCAATACCTGATCGATAACAACATTAAGGATAAGGGGGAATTCCAGCTGACGAATGCGCTGGATAATATGAAGAATAAAGGAAGCAAGTTCCTGCCTGGAAAAGTTCAGGACTGGCTTGACTGCGGAAACAAAGACTCTACCGTTGACACAAATCAACGCTATATGGAGTACATTAAAGGGCAGGACCTTGTTTCCAAGTCCGCGAAGCTGACCAATTCAGTCATCATACCTCCTGTTTACATTGGCGACAATGCAGAAATAACCAATAGTGTGGTAGGCCCTTACGTTTCAGTCGGAGCCGGCACTAAAATCAGCGACTCGGTGGTGAAGCAATCGATTATCCAGGAAAAAGCGACCGTTAAAAATGCCAATATAGCCAACTCTATGCTGGGCAATAATGCCAGCTACGAAAGCAGGCCTGCTGACCTGAGCGTAGGGGACTTTAATGTCATAATCAATTAATCTTTCAATTGGCAGTTGGCAATTTCTTTAATTGTCAACTGCCAATTCTTTTATTGCCAACTTTGCAAAAATGCGGTTAACTGCGATATACATATCGGCTTTTCTTTTACTTTTTTCTTCCTGCCATAAAGTTTTTGTACGAAAGCTTTCCAAGAAAGAAGTTCACGGCATCTCCGAAAGAGATTTCGTAGAAGGCATGAAGTTTTATGTAAACGGAAGCTATGCCGAAGCGCTGACACACTTTGAATCAGCTTACAAGCGGACTCCGGACAATGCAGGGATCTGCTATATGATTGGCAAGATCCATTACAAAGCCAATAATTACCAGCAGGCGCTTCATTATTCCCAGAAAGCCCTGAAGCTCGACAGCAAAAACCCCTATTACTACCAGCAGCTTGCCGAGGTCTATGAAAAACAGCAAAACTATACAGAAGCCGCCAAGACTCTTAAAAAGCTGATCACCGAAGTACCGGTAAATGAAGACTACTATTTCGAGCTGGCCGATCTTTATTTATTCGAAAAAGATTATGAGGAAGCCCTGAAGATTTTCAGTAAGATAGAAAGCACATTCGGCAAATCGCCCGAGGTCTGTTATAGAAAACAGCAGATCTACATACAGATGGGCAAGCTTGACCTGGCCGTGGCAGAAGGTCAGGCGCTGATCAATACTTTCCCTGATGAGCCCGAATACAAATTGCGCCTGGCGGAAATGCTTTTCACCAACAACAAGACGGATGAAGCCTTAAGCCTGGTTCAGGAAGTGATCAAAGAGGATCCTGAAAATCCTTACGCTCATTATATTCTTTCCAGCATTTACAAATCGAAGAAAGAAAATGCCCTGTCAAATGCAGAGCTTGATTATGTGTTCAAAAACCCTGACATGGATCTGGACATCAAGCTCGACCTGCTGCAGGAACTGACCAGATCTTCTTCCGAGGAAGATAAAAAAAGCGCAGTCAGGCTGGCAGAATATATGCTAAAGGCACATCCCAATGAAGCAAAAGCTTATTCATCCTATGGCGATCTTTTGCTGATGGAAGGTAATAAGGAACAGGCTTTGAATCAGTATCTGCTCGCAAAAAAAATCGACGGCAACAACTTCGCCCTATGGACACAGATCATCAACCTGGATATTGAACTGAATAAACCCGATAGTCTTATACGCCATTCCGAGCAGGCCCTTGAGCTATTCCCGAATCAGTCTACGTTATGGCTCTATAATGGCACAGGATACTACCAGAAAAAAAATTACGCAAGGGCACTGGAGTCTTATGAAGAAGGTAAAAAACTCAGCGCTGCCAATCCGGAAATACAGTTGGAGTTTAATCTGAGGCTCGCCGATACCTATCATGAAATAAAAGAATACAAAAAATCAGACGAGGCTTTTGATGCCGTGCTCAAAGCAGATCCGAACAACGAGCATGCGCTGAACAATTACAGCTACTTCCTCTCATTGAGAAATGAAAAGCTGGAGTTGGCAAAGGAAATGTCGGGCAGACTGATTAAAAGATCGCCCGATCCCTCTTACCTGGATACCTATGCCTGGGTGCTGTATAAACTCAAAGAATACGAAGAAGCTAAGAAATACCTGGAAATGGCCCTTAAGACCAATAACGGTACCATTATTGAGCATTACGGGGATGTTCTTTATAAATTAGGACAAACGGAACAGGCCGTGCAAGAGTGGAAGAAGGCAAAGGCTGCCGGCGAAACCTCTGAATATATTGATAAAAAGATTGCTGATAAGAAGCTCTATGAATAATTACTTTTTTACTTTTCTTATCTTTTCTGTTACCTGCTTCATCTGCTCCTGCCAAAAACCGAAAACAACAACTCCCATACCTGATGCCCGGAGGGAGGAAATTGAAAAATTCATCGTCAAGGAAATCAGTTTCAACTATTTCAGCTCCAAAGCTAAAATCAATTTCAAAGACGACAAGGAAGATGTGAATGCGACGGTCAACATCCGGATGAAGAAAGACAGTGTTATCTGGATGTCGGTAACGCCCGGACTAGGCATTGAAGCGCTACGGATATTGATCAGGCCCGATTCCATTTTTATGCTTGACAAAATCAAAAATCCCAATGTGTATTCAGCCTATGGATTTAATTACCTGAACGAAAAATTCAGCATTGACCTGAACTTCCAGAATCTGCAGGCCATGATCGTGGGCAACCTGCCGACTCCCAAAAGCTATAATGACCTTCTGACTAAAAACGACGCGGATGGCGAATATATTCTGCAACAGAAAACCCCAACGCTTAACATGAAAAACCATGTTAAAATGGCTACCATGAAACAGGAGAAGCTGGAGATGAACCAGTCGGGAACGGAGAATAATTTAACCATTGAATACTCAGGCTTTGCACCACTCGATACTTTCTCTTTTGCCTATGCCAATAAAGTTCAGGTTGCCATTAAAAAAGAAGCCACGCTGAAAAATACGAGCATCACGATTGACCATAACAAAGCAGATATCTCGGACAAGGTACTTAACTTTCCTTTCAACGTTCCCAAACGATATGAGAACCGCTAAGCTACTGAGTCTTATTCTGGCGCTGTGCCTTCCTCTGGTCTCTTTCGCACAGAAAGATAAAAATCAGCTTGAAAGGGAGAAGCAGGAGAACATACGCAAGATCAAGGAAACAGAAAAGATCATTCAGGAAACCAAGACCAAGAAAAAAGCAACCATCGGTCAGCTAAGCGCCCTGAGCAAACAGATCGAAGCGCGCAATAACCTCATCAGCTCTATTGAAAAAGAAGTCGGCAACCTGGACGAAGAAATTGCCGAGCTGGAACAGATCATCACCTCCCTCGAGCAGGACCTTGTCAACCTGAAAGCAGAATATGCCCGGATGATCTATGCCGCTTCTAAGCTTAATTCGCATTACGACAAGCTTACCTTCATATTTGCCGCCGAGAGCTTTAACCAGATGGTCATGCGGGTGAAATATTTCCAGCAATATGCCCAGGCCCGACAGCATCAGGTAGAGCAAATCGAAAAGGTCAAGGCTTCGCTGCAGTCACAGAAAAAAACCTTGTCGCGCAAAAAGGCAGAGAAGAACACCCTTATCGCCAGTAAAACGATCGAAACTGAAAACCTCAATCAGGTTAAAAAAGAAAAAAATATGGTGGTCAGGGAGCTCAGCCAGAAAGAAACGGAACTATTGAAAGAACTGGAAGCAAGCAAAAAATCAATCCGTAAGCTTGACAAGCTGATCGCGGACCTGGTCAAGAAGGAAATAGAAAAGATGAAAGCCAAGGCAGCCCTGGAAAACAAATCGGGGAATACCGGCTCGGTAAAAATGACTCCGGAGGCTGAACTGCTTTCTAACAATTTTGCCGGCAACATTTCGAAGCTACCCTGGCCCGTCACCCATGGGACTATCTCACAGAAGTTCGGCAGACAGCCCCACCCCGTTCTTACCGGCGTAGAAATCGATAACCTGGGCATTAACATCCTGACCCTGAAAAGCGAGCCTGTGCGGTCGGTATTTCAGGGAAAGGTGGTGACCGTAGCCGAAGTACCCGGCATGAATAAGGTGGTCATGATACAACATGGAGAATTCTTCACGGTCTACGCCCGGTTGAAATCAGTTTCTGTGGAAGTGGGCGAAGAAGTGGAAGCCAAGGAATCGATCGGCGAAGTGTATACCGACAAAAACGATGTGTCAGAGCTGCAATTTCAGATCTGGAAAAACAGTGTAAAGCAGGATCCGGAGAAGTGGCTTTATATTAAATAGTGCTTCGTGCTGAGTGCTCAGTACCCAGAAAAAATTGCGTCAGAGATATGCTGAATTTAATTTTACTTATAGGAGGCATCGGACTGCCCGAGCTTATTATCCTTTTTTTTATTCCTATACTAATAGGTATAACTGCACTGATCAGGTATTTCCTCAAAGGGAGAAATAAATAGCTATTGGATTATTGAATCGGTTCGATCGTTATTGGCTTTTTCTCTTTAACCGGAAGATTTTCTCTTTTTATACTTATGGTTTCCCCCACCGCTTTTAAAAAATCATCCGGTTTAATTCTGAATTTTCTTCCCTTCATCCAGATAGTCATTCCCCCAATTGTCGGTTTTTTCACGGAAGTGTTCGTAAGCATGTAATACAAGTCAAGAGTGATAAACATGTTTTCACTGAATGCATAATCTATGGAGGCGGACTTTAAATTCGTTTTTGAATAAGCCATAGAATTATTACAGAAATCAATGAAACCGGTTATTTCTTTCTTAGTCAGTGTTACATAATATACTTTTTCATATTTATCATACATGGAAAACCCTCGTGTAAAGCCTGAGAAAAGATTAAATCTCACCGGATCAATAAAAAGGTCAGAGGATATAATGAACTGATCTTTATATCGGGCAATTTCAAGATAGCTTTGATTATGCCGATCCCTGCCATAAAAGGTCTGTTTATAATAGTTCGTGTCGACACTTCCTGCACTTTTCTTCAATAGATAATTCTTATTGACATAAGAGGAAGTATACCTGTTCTCTGGCGTACAGGAAGAAAATAAAATCGAAAAAATTAACAAGCAAAAAATAATTCTCATAACTCTTCAACTAGTTGGTTTATAATAGCATTCAAATTTATGTATTTTCTGGAGTTTAACAGACTGGTAAGTCCTGGCCGGATCAATTATGATCGCCAGAACAAATTCTTTGATTTACTGGAATTATTTTATCTCTTATGCGCTTTATATCCCCATACACCCGAAATTAGCTTAAACCGAATATTTTAGCTACATTTGCAGGGCAAAACCGCGTTTTTGCGATGATTTCACATTTTAATCATACAAGCATGTTAACCTCAATTTTATTATTTCTCGGAGGAATGGGCGTTCCTGAACTGATCGTTATCTTCCTGATTATTGTACTTCTTTTCGGTGCTAAAAAAATACCGGATCTGGCAAGAGGCTTAGGAAAAGGCATTCGTGAATTCAAGGATGCATCCAGAGAGATCAAGAGTGAAATAGAAAAAGGATCTAAAGAAGACAAAGTATAAAGCCTTGAAATCCTATAGTTCTTTAAATGAGATCAGGGAAGATATCTCAAAAGGCCTTGTCTCGTGTAAAAAATTAACTGAACACTATCTTTCCAATATAAAGAAGAAAGCGCACCTCAATGCCTTTCTGGAAACCTTTGAAGCAGAAGCGCTTAAGCGTGCGGAAGAGGTTGATGCCAAAATCGCCTCAGGAAAAGCCGGCCGCCTTGCCGGCATGGTGGTAGGCCTCAAGGACGTTCTCTGCTATAAAAATCATAAGCTCCAGGCATCCAGTAAAATACTTGATGGATTTAAATCGCAGTTCACCGGCAGCGCCGTACAGAAGCTTATTGATGAAGATGCGATCATCATAGGCAGACAGAACTGCGATGAATTTGCCATGGGCTCTTCCAATGAGAATTCCGCTTTCGGAAATACGCTCAATGAAATCGACAATACCCGTGTGCCCGGCGGTTCTTCGGGTGGCTCCGCAGTAGCTGTACAGGCTGATCTTTGCCTGGCCTCGCTGGGCTCCGATACAGGCGGATCGGTAAGACAACCGGCGGCATTCTGCGGTATCGTAGGCCTTAAGCCTACCTATTCCCGCATTTCCCGCTATGGCCTGATTGCCTATGCCTCTTCCTTTGATACCATCGGTATTATCACCAAAAGTGTGGAAGATGCGGCCCTGTTGCTGGAGGTAATCTCCGGCCCCGATGAATTCGACAGTACCGTTTCCCTCAAAGAAGTGCCTGCCTATTCCAAAAATCTTTCCTTTACCAGAAAGGCCCGCATAGGCTATTTTGCCGATTCCCTGGAAAGCGAAGGAGTGAGCAAAGAAATTCGCGAAAACACTAAAAGGGTTTTGGACGTTCTTAAAAAAGAGGGGCACGAAATAGCGCCTGTGAAATTTTCATTGATGGAATACATTTTACCAACATATTATATTCTTACGACTGCCGAAGCCAGTTCGAACCTTTCCAGATTCGATGGTGTTAAGTACGGGTATAGAAGTAAGAACACCACAGACCTTCAATCGATGTACAAGAAGACCAGGTCTGAGGGATTTGGTAAGGAAGTGAAGAAAAGAATTGTTCTGGGAACTTTCGTGTTGAGCGCAAGCTACTATGATGCTTACTATACAAAAGCGCAGAAGGTAAGAAGGCTGATCAAAGAAGAGACAGAAAAAATTATGTCTGAGTTCGACTTCCTGGTCATACCAACGACACCTGCTACAGCGTTTAAAATAGGTGAGAAACAATCTGACCCTCTGGCCATGTACCTGGCCGATTTATTTACGGTACAAGCAAATTTATCAGGCATACCCGCCATATCAATTCCTAACGGAAAAGACAGCCAGGGACTGCCCATAGGAGTTCAGGTTATGACCAAGGCTTTTGGAGAACAGGAATTACTCGCTTTCTCCAAATACCTGCTAAGCAAAAATTAGACATGAAGAGAAGAACAAATACTTGGAGAATCGTAGCGGCTGCACTGACAGTAAGCGTGCAGGTTTTATGCGCATCATACAGCTTCGGGCAGACACAGGCGCAGGAAGACAGCCTTGTGCGCCAGGAAGAAAACATCGTTGACAATCCGGTTCTTGAAACACCGGTAATCGCCAATGTAAACCCTACTGACATTCCGGATGTACCGGACGAGCTCATCGCCGACCGTCTTTCCTGTCTTGAAAAAGAAATCAAACTTACCTATAATAAAAGGATCAGGGGCTTCATAGACTATTTCACGGTGAGGAACAGAAACTACTCGCTGGTCATGGAAAGAAGAAAAAATGTATACTTTCCGATTTTCGAAGAAGCGTTGAAAAGACATAACATGCCCGATGAGCTGAAATATCTTTCCATCGTGGAATCGGGCCTGAATCCAAAAGCCTATTCAAGAGCGGGTGCTGCAGGGTTGTGGCAGTTTATGCCCTCAACAGGAAAAATGTACAGCCTGCATCAGGATCAGTTTATCGACGAAAGAATGGATCCTTATGAATCTACCGAGGCGGCCTGCAAATACCTGCGTGAGCTTTACAACATCTTTCATGATTGGGAACTGGCGCTTGCCTCCTACAATTGCGGTCCGGGCAATGTCAGAAGAGCCATCCGTAAATCGGGTTACAAAGATGGCTTCTGGGAGATCTACAATTACCTTCCTGCTGAAACCAGAGGATATGTACCTCAGTTTGTAGCGGTAGTTTACTCCATGAATCACCTCAAAGATCACAACATATTTGCCGACTCGCTGGAGTATCCGATTGCCTTTGATACGATTCGTTTAAATCAGCACACCAACCTGGATATCCTGTGTTCAAACCTGAATATATGCAAAGAGGATTTTCAGAAACTGAATCCGGCCCTTAAGAAAAATATCGTTCCGGATAACCTGAACTATGCCATCCGGATTCCAGCGGATAAAATTGAGCTGCTTACATTAAACCGCGCGGCGATCATGGATTCCTGCAAAGCAAAGGCAGAAGACATCAATATTGCCTTGAAAGCACCGGTGCCGGTAACCACCGCATCAGCCGGGCAAAAGAAAACGATTTATGTGGTGAAAAACGGAGACGTGCTGGGAAAAATCGCCGACCGGAATCATGTCAGCGTCACGAATCTGAAAAAATGGAATAACATTAAAGGTAATACCATCAGAAGCGGACAAAAGCTGGTGATCTATAAAAACGGTGGCGCGGCCCTGCCTGCTACTAGAAATCTTGCCAGCACGAGTACTTCCAAGCCGATTGCAAAGACAGGTTCCAAAACCGGATCAATTCCACATGTTCATTATGTGCAACCCGGAGATACCTTGTGGACTATCAGCAAAAAATACAACAACCTTTCCATTGAGAAGATCAAAAAGCTGAACAATCTGAAAGGCAATGAGATTAAGCCAGGCATGAAGCTGGTATTAAGCTAAACATCCAACGAAGAATTATTAAAGAGACCTTAAGAAATTCTTAAGGTCTCTTTTTTTGCTAAAACCTATAAGGTTTTTAGGTTTTAATAAAAAAAGTCCGGAATTGCTCCCGGACTTTCATTAACCCTTCACATTTAAAAAAACTCTTTTGCAGGGCTCACCTGAGCGAGCGCTGCCAGCTGGAAAAGGGGAAGGTTTTATTTATATTCAAAACTCTCTGGCACTGACATTTCAAATGGCATGCCACTGTTATTTAAAATACGATAACTCTCTGGCAATGTCCATGGCTTTAACCTTTTTGGGCTCCTTACGGGGATCGAAAAGCAGCAGATCCCAGCCTTCCAGCTCTTCAGGCTCCAGCGTTACGCTATCTCCGTCGTACTTGATAAACTCCAGCTTTTTCCTCTCCAGGTATATGCAATTGGTACCTGTATTTCTGAGGACCGCATCGGCCACGTTATTATAATAATTATTTTCTTCGGCAATAATAAAAAACATTTGCCTTCCGTATTTACTGAGCATCATCGCCAGTTGTGATTCATCCGGCTTAATAAATACTGCACACTTTCTTATAAATACTTCCTTTTTAAAATCTGCCAGATTGGGAATGCCTCCGCTGAAATTGAGCGAATTATTTTCCTCCGGAATTCCAGGTGTCAAGTCCATCTCTTATTTCTCCTGGTTCATAGTTTGCTTACTAGCGGAGCTGTTATCCGGATACATATAATCCAGGGCCTTAAATGAAAGAGTAATGGCAAACAGAAGGAAAATCAATCCAAATACAATCATGGATGGGTGGAAAAACTTTTTCATAGCTATTATCTTTAAGGGTATAAAGGATATTTAACTGAATGAATCAAATGTAATTCCCTTCATTCTATTACTTATAAAAAAGAAGAAAAAATGAGCTAAAAGAGGCGTTGAAATACGTTTAAATGGCCCAGGTTTTTATCGCTATTTTCCAAGATAAAAAGGCCAAAAATTCGATTTTTTGGCCTTTTTATCGGAATAATACCGGGAATTTAAAATGATCTTAAAATGAATATTCCAGATTAAAAATCAAAGATCAGCTTTTCCCATTTCTCGATCTGATCCTTGCCTGTTTTCTGTTGGACACTAATTTTCCGTTCCTGCACTTTCTTTCTGAAATCCGAGCAGGTATTCAGGCGCAGATCCAGGGTATCGGAAAGCTTGCTGAGGGTAATCTTATTTTTGGCCATTACCGTGCTGTAAAGAATATAAAAGGCTTTGGTCAGGGGAAATTTTATAGCGTGAAATAAGGTATAGGCAGTAACCGATTCAATATTGTCACATTTCGTGCATTTGCGGGAAAATTTCTTGTCGGTCTCCGAATAATTTCCGTTGCCGCATTTTTTACAGGAATATCCTGCTCCCCATTTCAATTCTTCCAGGTAGCGCATGCAGGCAAGCTCATCGGGAAAAACCTTACAGAATTCAGGATAAGGCAACTCTTCGGCTACAATGATAGCCTTGGTCTTTTCCTTTACTTCCTGACTAAGTTTCCAGTTATCCATATCAAGCTTCACATTCATCTCGTTGAGCCTGCCGGTAAGTTCCTGAAGTTTGACATTCGCTTCCGAAAGCTCCTCGGTCTTCAGATTCAAGGCCTTTGTTCTTTCTCGCACTTTCTGCTCCAACTCCCGGTTTACCTTCTCTTTCAGCTTTTCATTTTCTTTCAGCTGATAGATTACTTCGTCCTGCGCTTTTTCATTTTCACTCACAATGGCACGCAGCTTATCTGCCAGGGCCATGGAAAGAAAGATGACCTGGCCTATTACTCCTACATTTACCGAATAGAAAGTCATAAAAGTGACCGGTACCATTTTAAAATGAAACAGCAGGGTCACTATAAAACCCATGAACAGAAAAGCAAAAGCCACCACGTAATACCTGGCTGGCTTATAGCCGCTGATGACGGAAATGATCCCGACGACAAACAAGGGAAATAAAACAAGGAGATCCAGCCATTGCTCATACAGCATCCAGGTGCTGAAGAAAAATGCATAAAAGAAGAGGGCTATCCTGGCAATGATCAGTATTGTGATAAGCTTAGCGAAGGGAGGATTCAGCAGCCGCAGCTTCAGGAATTTTCTGGCATACAGACAGGTAAGTACCACCATGCAAAGCTCTGAAACAGGAAAAAGATATTTATTGAATTCCGGATGCCAGGGCCAGAGGTACTGAAATCCAAACCCATCGCGGGAGGTAGCCAGGAACGTTACGCTCAGCAAATACAAAAGATAATAAAGATAAGAACTGTCACGGATTGAAAAATAGATAAGAAGGTTATAAATAAGAAGGGTAAAAATAACTCCATAAAAAAGAGCCAGGGCAAAATATTCACCCAACGCATAAGAACTGAATTTCTCGGCCGTACGGATCAGCGCATAGGCATAAACCGGATCGTTTGATTTTATTCGGGCATAAAATACCTGTTCCTCGCCCGGTACCATGCGCAGGTTATACACAAAATTCTTATGATCGTAGCTTCTGGAGTTAAAGACTCTGGCTTCACCGGAAGCCCCGATACGCTGTGTTCCCTGAAAAAGCTCAATATCGTCAATCCTGAAATCCTGAAATTCAAGCAGCCAATGGTTATGCGCCTTAGAATGATTTCTTACTGAAAACCTTATCCAGTAACAGGTATTGGGGGAATTGATAATAGGATCATCCACAGAAAAGTAGTGGAACTTAGAAGCGGAGGAAGGGGAAGCCACCTGGTTAATACTCCATCCGCAGCCTGAATCTTCGACGACCTTCATGATCTTCTGATCGATCCGGTATTCCCGTTCCGATTCATCCAGGACAATTCCCTGACCTGAAACTTCAGGAAACGCAAGGAGCATGCAAAAAAAGACCACCCCCACTCTGACCATATTCTTCATCACAGACATCAAACTTTTAAAAAAGGGTTGCAAATTCTCTTGCTTAGACAAATGATATGCCAAAGATAGTTTATTGATTGTATGCACTTATTATCACAACAATAAAAAAACCATACGGATAGTATGGTTTTTCATGCTTATGAATACGCCTAAAGGCAAGAAGGTAATCTTATTTCTTACCAATCTCTCGGTCTCATGCTCACAGCTACTTCACTTCAAACTCCTTTTTGATGCTCAATCCCGGCTTTGCCTCTTCCAGCGTAAACACTTCCTTCTCCTCGCCGTTTATCAAAGCTCTTACATGGACATGCAAAGAGCTGGCATCTTTTCCTTCAATAGGCTTCAAGGTGATCTCAATAGTGTTCATTCCCTTTTTCAAACCTCCCATGATCATGCTGCTGGAGCTTCCGTTTTCAGAGCCGTTCTGTTCTACTCCATTGATGAAAATCTGTGACTTATAGCCGTAATTCATGATATCGACCATAGCCTGATAATCTCCCGCTGCCACTTCTTTAGGCGTTACAGGCATCACACCGTTGGGCTTGAAGTCTTTGGAATTCAGGAAAGACATATCTTTGGCCTTCATTTTTTTCACCAGGTCTTCATTTCCTTTTTCATCCACGCCTTCGAATTTCCACTGGTTATTTTCCTTTAAAAACTTAATGATGATAAAAGCGTCGTCTCCCATCGTCCCTTTACCATAGTAAACCAGGTTGGCTGTTGGCCCGTTTTCGTTGGCTTTAAGAAATTTTAGTTTTTTCAGATCTATCGTCATCATAGGAGCCATTTTAAAAACATCATCGGGGAATTTACCGCCGCTTGA
>JBJMLY010000460.1:0-5903 GCA_045805025.1 Cytophagaceae bacterium
CATCGGCAGTCATACTGTGGGGCGCCAATACCGGCAACAATACGATCCGGGACCTGGGCATTTTTATGTATACCACCGAAAATCTGGCTACGCGCCAATACTGGTTTGATGAAAACAATGCGGTCTTCCCAGCTGCTTACAGCAAGAACAGTACAGGAATACTCTGGGGCTGGGGAAACGAATACGAAACCTGGTTCTCCGGCGATCCGGAACATGTGCAGGGCATCAACATACTTCCTCTTACAGGAGGCTCCTTATACATGGGGCTTAACCCCACCTATGTTGCTTCTTATTACAATGAAATGAAAGCCAACAACGGCGGCCCGGAAACATCAGCTGCCGCATGGAGAGATATATGGTGGAACTATGTGGCTCTCACAGATCCTGCCTATTCGAAAGCTCAGTTCACAGCGAATGCTGCCAGCTATATCCCCTTCGACGGAGAAACCAAGGCTCATACCTACCACTGGATCAGCAACCTGGATAGCATGGGAACAGTAGATGCAACTGTACTTTCCACCAATACGCCTACCTATTCGGTATTTGTCAAAAACTCGTGTAAGCATTACGTTATCTATAATCCACCCTTTCAGCCGGCATTCACTGCCGCATTTTCCGATGGCAAAAGCTTTTCCATTCCTGCTGGCGATACCCTGATCGTTTTCAGAGTATGCCCGACTCTGCCGGTAGAACTGATCAGCTTTCAGGCAAAGGCGGAAAATAATTCCTACACCTCGCTCAGCTGGCAAACCGCTTCGGAGCTGAACAACGACTATTTTGAAGTGCAGCGGAGCACAGACCCCTCGGGGAAAAACTGGGAGACAATTGGCAGGGTTTACGGAAAAGGAAATTCAGGAACGTTGCAAAGCTATGCATTCAAAGACCCCTCACCCTCTTCAGGAACCAATTACTACCGGCTTAATCAGATCGACCTGAACGGGGATCACTCCTACAGTAATACGGCCTCTGCGTCTTTTTCTTTAGGCCTGACAATTATGAATATTTACCCCAACCCGGCAGGCCCGGATCTCCATGTCACCATCAGTTCTGATACCCGGCAGACCATTGCATTCACTATTTTCGACCTGCTTGGCAGAAGAATAGCGGAAGGCAAAAAAGAAGTCAGTGCGGGATCATCCCTATTGGATATCGACCTTTCCGTATTTCCATCCGGAACTTATCTGATACAGCTGATCAGCGATACCGAAGTGCTTGACCGGAAATTCGTCAGAGAATAAAATCCCCACACCACCTAAAAAAGCCCGATATGGGCTTTTTTTATGTCTTTATTTCAAACTTTAATCTCATTTTAATGTAATTCTAATTGAGTATTAAGATTCAATTGCTTTCGAGAAACCTACGCTGTTAATTTGGTATTCATTTTTAGAAAAAATCAGCGTAACGGCAAGGTGCCTGAAACTGCTTGCATGATGAAGCTCGTCACGATTACATTCCGTACAATTACCAGCCTGCCTGCAGCAAAATTCTTTTTGCTGGCATTCACGCTTCTAATATCCTTGTCTGGCGGGATATACGCGCAGACACAAGATACTTTACCCATTACCCTGCAGAATGCCGAAGCGCAGTTTATGAAGAATAATCTTTTACTGATCGCTGAACGATTCAATATTGATATTGCCAGGGCCAATAAGATCCAGGCCGGCCTCTGGAACAACCCTTCGGTTTACCTGGAACAGAATATTTACAATCCTGTTACTAAAAAATATTTCGACGCGGGCCGCAACGGAGAGAACATCGCCCAGATACAGCAGCTGTTTTTACTGGCAGGTAAAAGAAACAAGAGAGTGCAACTGGAAGAGATCAACCGGGAAATCGCGGAATTCCAGTTTTATGAACTTATGCGTACACTGCGGTTTGAGCTGCGCAACACATTCTTTGATCTCTATTACCAGCAGCAGCTGATCACACTGTACAATCAGGAAATTTCTTCTTTAGCGCGCACGGTACAGGCTTCTGATACGCTCCTGAATCATGGAAATATTTCACTCAAGGAAGACCTGCGGCTTAAGGCATTTTTATTTTCACTGGAAGGAGAACGTACAGGTCTTATTAACAGCATTTATGAAAACCAGGCCAAGCTTTCGGTGCTGCTCAGGGATACTACCAGAAGTTTCTTAAGGCCTGTGCTCAACGTATCAAAAATAGATTCATTAAACCTGGCTTCTTACGGACTTCCCGTGCTTACGGCAAAAGCACTTAGCAGCAGAACCGATCTTAAGCTGTATGAGGCTGATCTGAGGTACGAAGAAAAAAATCTGGCTTATCAACGTTCGCTGGCTATACCTGATCTTCAGCTCGGTACTGTGTACGACCGTCAGGGCAATTATGTCAGAAATTATACGGGAGTTTCCCTGCAGATGAACCTGCCCGCCTTTAACCGCAACCAGGGCAATATACAGGCCTCCCGCTACAGGATTGAACAGAACAAAATACTCGTCGAAGATTATAAAAGAAGAATCGAGGCGGAGGTATACGAAACCTGGATGAAAGGTAGCCGGATCCTCAACCGATACCAGGCCTCCAACCGGCGGTTCATAGCCGACTATTCCCGCTTGATGGGGGGAGTACTTGAGAATTACAATAAAAAAAATATCAGCATCCTTGAATTCATCGACTTCTACGAGTCCTATAAAGCCGGGGTCATAGAAATGAATGAGATTGAAAAAAGAAGAATTATGGTCTTTGAGCTGCTGAATTATTATACAGGAGAAGATCTGTTTAACTATTGAATGAAATGAAAAGTATTTTACGTTACTCTATTCTGCTTTGTGTTTTGGCAGCCTCTACCCTGGCCTGCAAAAAAAAGCCTAAGCCTGTACCAGGGAAATTCTGCATACACGACAGCCTGTTTTCTATGATAACCTTTGATACCGTCCGATATCAGGTGGTGCGCAATGAAATAAGCCTCAATGGAAAAGTATCTTTCGATCAGGAAAAGGTAATCCGTATTTACCCTCTTGCGGGAGGTCTTGCGGAAAAGATCAATGTAGAGCTGGGTGACTCGGTCCAAAAAGGCCAGATACTGGCTGTTATTTCAAGCACAGAAATCGTCAATATGAAAAAAGATCTTTCTGCGGCCGAATCGGATCTGGCCATTGCAGAAAGGAATTTCGGAGCAGCCAAAGATATGCTGGCTTCTGGCATGACTTCCCAGAAAGAATACGTAAGCTTTGAAAGACAGTACAACAAGGCTCAGGCCGAAGTTTTCAGGATTAATTCACTCATGAAACTTTACAGCGTGGATGACGATAAGCCTCAGTATTATATCAAGGCTCCCATATCCGGATTTCTGGTGGAGAAGAAAATAAATGCAAACACACAAATCCGGTCTGACAATAACGATTACATTTTTACCATTTCAGATCTGAGGGATGTATGGGTACTTGCCAATGTCTATGAGTCTGACATCAGCAAAGTATCGGTAGGATATCCGGTTTCTGTAAAAACCATTTCCTATCCTGATAAGATTTTTGAAGGAAAAATTGACCGTATTTATCAGATGCTGGATCCGGAAACCAGGTCCATGAAAGTAAGGATCAGGCTTGACAACCCCGATTATACATTGAAGCCGGAAATGTATGCCAATGTTCTGGTGGCACACGATGAAAACCGGAAAATGCTGGCTATCCCCTCGCTGGCAACCATTTTTGATAATGGCAAGAACTACATCATGTTATACCGCAATGCCTGTACGCTCATCACGCAGGAAATAAAAATCGTAAAAACGGCGGGTGATATTTGCTATGTGGAGGAAGGTTATCTGAAAGAAGGTGACATCATCATCACAAAGTACCAGCTGGAAATTTACGATGCATTAAATGATTAGAGCATGAAAGCGATCAAAGCCATCATCACTTTTTCATTGAAGAACAGGCTCTTCATTTTCTTCGGCACAGTCATGCTGATCATTGCCGGTATTGTCAGCTATATAGAAACACCCATCGAAGCCTTCCCCGACGTTACCAATACACAGATCAGGATCATTACGCAATGGCCTGGCAGAAGCGCCGAGGAAATTGAAAAATTTGTTACCATTCCGATCGAGATCGGAATGAACCCTGTTCAGAAAAAAACAAGTCTCCGTTCCACTTCCCTGTTCGGCCTTTCTGTAATCACGATTATTTTTGACGATGAGGTGGAAGACATCTATGCCAGACAGCAGGTCAATAACCTGATGCAGGCGGTAAGTCTGCCCGAAGGTGTAGAACCCGATATTCAACCGCCCTATGGACCCACCGGAGAAATTTTTCGCTACACGCTGGAGAGTCACAAAAAAAATGTAAAGGAGCTCAAAACCATCCAGGACTGGACCATCGACCGTCATTTAAGGGCCGTACCCGGCGTAGCGGATATTGTAAGTTTCGGAGGCGAAATTAAAACCTATGAAATCAGCATAGATCCGCACCTGCTTACCAAATACGATATCAGCCCGCTGGATGTATACCAGGCAGTTTCTAAAAGCAACATCAATGTGGGGGGCGATGTAATTGAAAAAAACAACCAGGCCTTTGTCGTCAGAGGTATAGGCCTCCTCAACACCATAAAAGATATTGAGAATACCATTATCGAGAATATCGAGGGTACGCCCATACTCATAAAAAATGTAGCGGTCGTAGTTGAATCTTCTCTGCCACGCTTAGGCCAGGTCGGAAGACAGAAAAAAGACGATGTGGTGGAAGGAATTGTGGTGATGAGGAAAGGTGAAAACCCGCATGATGTCCTCACCCATCTTAAAGAAGAAATAGATCTCCTTAATAACGGCATACTTCCGCCCGATGTGAAAATCGTAACCTTTTACGACCGCGACAAGCTGATTCATTTCACCACTCATACCGTACTTCAGAACCTGGTGGAAGGAATTATTTTTGTTACAATCGTAGTTTTTCTTTTTATGGCCGACTGGCGTACTACCCTGATCGTTTCCATTATCATTCCTCTGGCTCTGCTGTTTGCCTTTATGTGTATGAAACTGAAAGGCATGTCCGCCAACCTGCTTTCCATGGGCGCCATCGATTTTGGAATTATCATCGACGGCGCCGTGGTGATGGTGGAAGGCTTGTTTGTCATGCTCGATTCAAAAGCCCACAAGATGGGCAATGAGTCGTACAACAAATTACTGAAGTATGGCCTTATCAGAAAGACCGGAGCCGAGTTGGGAAAAGCAATTTTCTTTTCCAAAGTCATCATCATCACAGCGCTGATTCCCATCTTTTCCTTTCAGAAAGTGGAAGGAAAGATGTTCTCGCCCCTTGCCTATACACTGGGTTTCGCACTGCTCGGTGCCTTATTGTATACGCTTACACTTGTGCCTGTGCTTGTGAGCATATTGCTGAATAAAAACGTCAGGGAAAAGAATAATCCTCTCGTTAATTTTATCAGCCGCAATTATTTAAAGCTCTTTAATCTTACCTATAAAAACAAAAAGCTGAGCCTCACGCTTGCATTGGCAGCCCTGGCAGGAAGCTTCCTGCTTTTCAGATTCCTTGGAACGGAATTTCTTCCGCATCTCAACGAGGGTGCCGTTTATGTGAGAGCCAGCATGCCTTTAAGTAGTTCCCTGACGGAATCTGAAAAGCTGACAAAAGATATGCGTCGGATATTTCTATCCTTCCCTGAAGTCAGAGAAGTGATGTCCCAGACTGGAAGACCCAACGATGGAACGGATCCCACAGGCTTCTTTAATATCGAATTCCACGTCGATATTTATCCTCCCGATGAATGGGAAAGTAAAATGACCATGGAAGAGCTGCTGGATCAATTCAAAAAACGTTTGTCCATTCAGTTAGTTTGTGATGGTAAGCGGAATTGCCAGGTTTTTTGATGGCGAACTAAGGGAAAGCAGGTAGGTACCCTGCGCCAATTGTTTCACCGAACCCAGGGTA
>JBJMLY010000461.1:0-20570 GCA_045805025.1 Cytophagaceae bacterium
ACAAAAGCCACAATGCTTGCGATTAAGGCTTTTTTTATTGGATTTAGTAGCGCTGTCATATAACAAATCTATGAATTTAAAGGTACTTTAACAAGAGCCATGCCATCATAACGCTGTCCTTGGTTTTATCTTATGATGCTGATTACGGCGATTTCCATATATAAGTTGATTATTTAATAGCTCAACAGCTCCAGTATTCTGTTTTTAATCCTTTGCTTGGGCAAAAATTGCTGTTCCAGAGGCGGTGAAAAAGGAACCGCTGTATCCAGGCTGCCTTCTCTCAGAACCGGTGCATCCAGGTTTTCAAAACAGTGTTCCGAGATCCAGGCGGCAATTTCTCCGGTGATGCTTCCGGTAAGACAGTCTTCAGTTACGATTAAAGCACGGCCTGTTTTTTTGACGGATGCTTCTACCGCTTCTTTGTCCCAGGGGAGTAATGTTCTGAGGTCCAGAATATCGGCGCTGGCATAAGAAAGCTCTTTCAGGATCTCCTGAGCCCAAAGTACACCCATTCCGTAAGTGATAATGGAAATGTCACTTCCTTCGGACACAAGATTGGCCTTCCCGATAGGCAGTGTATAGTAATCGTCCGGAATCTCTTCGGTGACCGATCTGTACATGACCTTATGTTCGAAATACATTACCGGGTTAGGGTCTTCGATGGCTGCATTAAGCAAGCCTTTGGCATCGTATGGATTGGAAGGGAAAACAATTTTCAGTCCGGGTGTATGAAAAAACCAGGCTTCGTTGGATTGAGAATGGAAGGGGCCGGCGGCTACGCCTGCACCTGTAGGCATGCGCACGACTACATCGGCATTCTGCCCCCAGCGGTAATGCGATTTGGCCAGGTTGTTCACGATCTGGTTGAATCCGCAGGTCACAAAATCGGCGAACTGCATTTCTACCACCGACTTATATCCTTTGACCGATAAGCCTAGTCCGGCACCGATAATGGCGGATTCGCACAAAGGTGTATTTCTGATCCGGTCTTTGCCGAATTGCTCCACAAAGCCTTCGGTGACTTTAAAAACTCCTCCGTATTCAGCCACGTCCTGTCCCATGAGGATCAGATTCGGATATTTTTCCAGACTCTGGCGCAATGCATCGGAAATGGCATCGACATATCTTTTCTTTGACTTAGCGCCGGGCCGGGGGTGAGAGACTTTCTGGCTGAAAGGAGCATACATATCTTTCAGCTCTGTTTCCGCTTCTGGCCTTGGCATCTTTTCAGAAGCGCATTTTTTCCATCCCTCGTCAATTTCCCCCTTAATCTCATCTCTGATCGCAGCGACTTTTTTAAGATCCACGATGTTATTTTCGAGCAGGTAATTTTCGTAATTCTCCACCGGGTCGTTTTTCGCCCATTTCTCAAATAATTCCTGGGGAACGTATTTGGTGCCAGACGCCTCTTCATGTCCACGCATTCTGAACGTCAGGGCTTCTACCAGTACAGGTCTGGGGTTATTCCGGATCTTTGCGGCAACATCGCGGATACCATCGTACATTTCAAGGACATTGTTGCCGTCAAGCTGCATCGTTTCAATGCCATAGGCAGGTCCTTTGTCGCAGAAGGATCTGAATTTGAATTGCTCGGCGCTGGGTGTGGACAGTCCGTAGCCGTTATTTTCGATCACAAAGATGACCGGCAGATTCCAGACAGCCGCCACATTCAGCGCCTCGTGGAAATCGCCTTCACTGGCTCCTCCGTCGCCGCTGAAGACAAGAGTCACTTTTTTATTTTTCTGAAGCTGGTCAGCAAGCGCAATCCCGTCAGCGACGGCAAGCTGAGGTCCCAGGTGGGATATCATCCCTACAATATGATAGTCGTTGGTGCCGAAATGAAAAGACCGGTCGCGTCCTTTGCTGAAGCCCGAAAGCTTTCCCTGAAACTGGGAAAAGAGCCTGTGTAAAGGAATATTTCTGCCGGTAAAGATTCCCAGGTTACGATGCATGGGAAGAATATACTCGTCTTCTTCCAGAGCCATCACCACTCCGACCGAAATGGCCTCCTGGCCAATTCCTGAAAACCATTTGCTGATCTCGCCCTGACGCAGCAGGATAAGCATCTTCTCTTCGATCAGCCTTGGAATAAGCAGCTGCCTGTATAAGCCTATCAGCGTTTCGTCAGAATGATCCTTTCGGTTGAAATTCATTTTTTTCTAAGGATTCAGGGTGTTAAGCATAACCTGTAATACCTTTTGTGGTTTAAATATCATAGAATTTGGGGAATATAAAAAGTATTTGGTCCATAGTCGATAGTCGACGGTCAAAAGTGTCGCGGCAGGCATAATCCGTAATAGAATATACTGTTGACTGTGGACTGATCACTATAGACTATTCTTATTTTATTGATTACTTTTGTCCATGATCCATTACAATTTTTTTACGCTCGACAACGGCCTGAAGGTTTATGTGCACGAGGATAAGAGCTCTCCCGTTGCCGTTCTGAATATACTTTATGATGTGGGCTCGAGAGATGAGGACGAAAGCAGGACCGGTTTCGCCCATCTTTTTGAACACCTGATGTTCGGAGGCTCACGGAATATCGCTTCTTTTGACGAGCCTTTGCAGAAGGTAGGAGGAGAGAATAATGCTTTTACATCCACCGATATCACCAATTATTACATCACACTTCCCTCGGCCAATATTGAAACGGCTTTCTGGCTGGAGTCTGACCGCATGCTTTCTCTTTCTTTCGATCCCAAAGTGCTGGAGGTACAGAGAAGCGTAGTAATTGAAGAATTCAAGCAGCGTTATCTGAATCAGCCTTATGGCGATGCATGGCTGCACCTGAGACCTCTGGCTTACAAAATGCATCCGTATAAATGGCCTACGATAGGAAAAGATATTTCTCATATCGAACATGCAACGATGGAAGATGTGCGTGAATTTTTCAATAAATATTATATACCGAACAATGCCATTATGGTTGTTGCGGGCGATGTGGATACCGAGCAGATAAAGAAATTATCCGAAAAATGGTTCGGGCCTATTCCGGCGGGCAAGCCTCATAAGCGGCAGCTCCCTGCCGAGCCTTTGCAGAAGCAAAGCAGAACGATGGAAGTTTCCTCGGAGGTTCCCCTGGACGCTGTTTTTAAAGTGTACCATATGTGCGGAAAACTTTCCGAAGATTTTTATCCCACGGATCTGCTCAGCGATATACTTGGCAGAGGAAAGTCTTCAAGATTGTACCAGGCTCTGGTGAAGGAGAAAAAAACGTTTAACTCCATCAATGCGCACATTATGAGTTCGAACGATCCAGGCTTGCTGATCGTGGAGGGAAAACTCAACGAAGGCATCAGCATGGAGCAGGGGAATAAGGAGATCGAAGAGATCATTGCTCAGGTGAGAGAAAGTGAAATTTCTGCGGATGAACTGCAGAAAGTGAAGAATCAGGCAGAATCTTCCCTGGTTTTTTCGGAGGTAGAGTTGTTGAACAGGGCGATGAATCTGGCATTTTCGGCTAATCTGGGCGACCCGGAGCTGATCAACAGAGAGGCGGCTCTTATTCAGGCTGTACAGCCTTCCGATATTAAGAGAGTCGCCGGCAATGTTTTATTAAAAGAAAATTGTTCCACCCTTTTCTACAGGGCAAAGAAATAGCATGAAGATCAGAGTAGGTTTCGGGTACGATGTGCACCAGCTTCAGCCGGGACTGGATTTCTGGCTGGGAGGCATAAAAATCCCTCATACGCATGGGGCTCTGGGGCACTCAGACGCCGATGTGCTGATCCACGTCATCTGCGATGCCCTGCTGGGTGCAGCCAACATGAGAGATATAGGCTTTCATTTTTCCGACAAAGATCCTAAGTATAAAGGAATAGACAGTAAAATACTTCTGAAGGAAGTGATAAGACTGATTGGTGAAAAAGGATATGCAATCGGCAATGTTGATTGCACCGTTTGCCTGCAGGAACCCAAGCTTAATCCCCATATTCCTGAAATGAAAAAATGCCTGGCCGGCGTCATGAACATCAGCGAAGAAGATATATCCATTAAAGCCACCACCACCGAGCATCTTGGTTTTGTCGGGCGAAAAGAAGGTGTTTCGGCCTACTCGGTTGTACTGATCTCGAAAAAATCAGAACTCGTCTAAATTAAGTCCTTCTACGATCAAAAAAGGCCTATCATTACCTGTTTTAAGCAGCAATTCTTTTGCAATGCTTATATAATCTTTATCCAGGGCGAAATTCTCCAGTACATCTGGATGTGCATCATCAAAATTATATAAATGAGCGATTTTTACATTTAGTTGTGGTATTTCATTAATCAGAAGATGCCCCAGATCCTTGCCGTCTACACCCTTAAGACGGTAATTGTACGATTTTCCCATAGCTGTGAGATTAATAAAGATTGGTCTAATATTTAATACACAATGTACTAAATATTAGACTTAATAACACAAATTATTGTCTAAAAAACCGTGAATTTTAAATCATGGTGCATATCGGCAATAAAATTAAAAAAGTGGTATACGAATCCCGTATTCCTATCAGCGAGTTTGCATCCATCATTAATAAAAGTCGTACAGTCGTATATCATATCTTTCAGAGGGAGACTATTGATACAGGATTGCTTTTAAGAATCTCGAAAGCTCTCAATCATAATTTTTTTGTCTATTATATAAACTCCAAGAATGTATTAAACGACGGACAGGAGAAATATTATTCCAAGGCCCAGTTCACAGAGCTGAGCGCGGATCTGGATAAATGCCGCAAAGAGAATGAGGCATCCAGAAAAGAAGTCGAATACCTCAAAAAGATCAATACCCTTCTGGAGAAAAGAAAATCCTGATTACAGATGTGCCATCGGGTCTGCTTTTCCGTCAGGATCATTTTTTACAGGGCCGGAGCTTTTAATATTTTTTCCTTCCAGCAATAGCAGACCAGCCACATGTGGGGTGGCCATGGAGGTTCCCGATAAGGTTCCATAATTCCCCCCTAAATAAGTTGAAAGGATTCCGACCCCGGGTGCGCAAAAATCTATAGGCGGATTGCCGAAATTGGAAAAGCTGGCAAAGTTATCGTTGCTGTTCATGGCCGAAACAGTAAATACAAAGGGCGAATTTACATCGGACGGCGAACTATTGGCAGCATTCTTAGAGTCATTACCGGCAGCGATGGCAAAATAAATCCCTTTCATGGAGGCATTATAAACGGCTTTATCCAGCGTGGCAGATTGATCTCCTCCTACGCTCATGTTTACTACATCTCCCGGTTTGCCATATGTGCCGACCCAATTCACTGCTGCGATAACACTGGATAACACCCCGCTTCCATTGGCATCCAGCGCGCGTAAGGAAATAAGTGTGGCATTCGGGGCAACACCGATCACTCCGAAATTATTATTCCGGGCACCGATAGTGCCTGCTACGTGAGTGCCATGGCCGTTCTGATCGGCTGCGCTCTTATCGTTGCTTAGAAAGGATTTGCTTCGGGCAACATCCACATGTAGGTCGGGATGGGTGAAGTCAATGCCTGTGTCAATGATCCAGCAGGTCTTTCCGGTTCCGTCGGCATAGCCTGTTTTCTTAACACCCCAGGGCATCACCTGAGTCGATTGGGATACAGGTCTCAGAAGATTATTGCTTAAATGAATAATACGATCGGGCTCAATATTTTCTACCGAAGGATCCTGGCGCAGTTTGTCGGCTTCCGACTGATTTAACACGGCGGTAAACCCGTTAAAGCCTTCGCTGAACTTTCTGAGCACTTTTTCGTCCGGGATCTGGGATCTTTCCAGGATAGATTGTACGGCATTAGTCTGATAAGCCGCTCGTTGCGCAGAAGTTCCCGCAGTCGATGCCATGTTGTCGCGATAGGTTACAATATATTGATTGGGAATAGCCTCCCAGTTGTCAGAAGCAGTAGTGATAACAGGGCCATCCTGCTGATCCAGTTCTGTTTGTTCGGCTTTCTGATCGTTCTTTTTGCAGGAGGAGAAACTCAATACGCCTATTGCGGCAAATGCTAAATATCTGCTGATTTTCATGGAGAATATTAATTTATCCTGAAGAAAACAATATGGGAAGGGTAATTAGTTCGGAATATATGTAAGGAATATGGGAACTCTTATAGACTAGTCCGAAGTGCTTCTGGCCCGGCCTTTAATGATATACTATAGTGGAAGAGAGAAATAAAAAAGCAGCAGAATAACTCTGCTGCTTTAAAATCCTTAGCACTGTGCACATGGCACAAAGCACTATATTATCATTCCCGCACCCACCGTCTCATTCGTAAATTCATCGATCAGGATGATGCTTCCCGTGGATCTGTTCTTGCTGTAGCTGTCGTAGAACAGGGGAGAAGTAGTCCGGATCAGGATCCTTCCGATATCGTTCAGGCCGATGGTGTTATCATCTTCAATACGATGAAGGGTATTGATATTTACTTTGTAACGGATGTCTTTCACGACGCATCTGGCTTCTTTGGTCGTATGCCTGATGGTATATTTTCCTCCGGGCTGCAATTTTTTATCGTTCAGCCAGCAGATCATCAGCTCGATATCCTGGCCGACTTTGGGCTGGTTGTTAGGTTTTACGATCATATCCCCACGGCTGATGTCGATATTATCTTCCAGCGTTATTGTTACTGACATCGGAGGATAAGCTTCTTCCAGTGCTCCGTCAATTGTTTCGATGCTTTTGATTTTGCTTGAAAAACCGGAAGGCAGAGCAATGATCTCATCACCGGGTTTGAAAACGCCTCCTTCAACTCTTCCTCCATAACCTCTGAAATCATGGAACTCGTCGTTTTGAGGACGGATCACCCATTGAACCGGAAATCTAGAGTCCACATGGTTGAAGTCGCTTCCTATATTAACGTTCTCCAGGGTGTAAAGCAGAGTTCCGCCTTTATACCATGGCATGTTGGTGGAACTGTCTACCACGTTGTCTCCATGAAGAGCCGAGATCGGAATATAGCGGATATCCGGTACGGAAAGCTTGGAAGAGAACTGTGTAAAGTCTTCTTTGATTTTCTCGAAGACTTCTTCCTTATAGCCCATCAGGTCCATCTTATTTACGCACACGATAATGTGCTTGATCTGAAGAAGGGAAGCGATAAAGGCATGTCTGCAGGTCTGCTCTACCACACCGTTTCTGGCATCGACAAGAATGATCGCCAGGTTGGCAGTAGACGCACCCGTCACCATGTTTCTGGTGTACTGAATATGCCCAGGGGTATCGGCAATGATGAATTTTCTTTTCGGTGTCGCAAAATAGCGGTATGCCACATCGATGGTAATACCTTGTTCGCGCTCAGCTCTTAATCCGTCGGTAAGCAGGGAAAGATCTACATATCCTTTTCCCTTTCTGTTACTGGCCTCTTCGATGGCCTCCAACTGATCTTCAAAGATTGATTTCGAATCGAACAGCAGTCTGCCGATCAGGGTGCTTTTCCCGTCGTCAACGCTTCCTGCGGTGGTGAACCTCAGAAGGTCCATTTCCAAATATTGTTTGTCGGTCTGGTAACTCATATTGTGCTTGGTGCTTAGTGCCCAGTGCGCTGAAGCACTAAGCGGATCTTTATTTATTTTTTTAATTTTTAATTATCTAATCAACAATTATCTAATTAAAAGTATCCTTGTTTTTTTCTGTCTTCCATGGCTGCTTCGGAGCGTTTGTCGTCCGCACGCGTTCCTCTTTCAGTTTGTCTGGCCGAAGCCACTTCCTGAATGATTTCCTCCAGTGTGTCGGCAGTTGATTCTACGGCTCCTGTACAGGTCATATCACCCACTGTTCTGAAACG
Organism: Cytophagaceae bacterium; assembly: GCA_045805025.1. Lineage (GTDB taxonomy): Bacteria > Bacteroidota > Bacteroidia > Cytophagales > Cytophagaceae > DATMOV01. The sequence goes on from JBJMLY010000461.1 coordinate 7,749, forward strand.
AACGATTTTTTCTTCGTAGATCTCACCTTTCAGCAGAGTGATGAATGGGGATTTAGCCAGCAGAGTACCGCCTCTGTTGACTACTTCTCTCTTATGTGTGAAGTAAATACTTGGGATTGGAATTTTCTCCTGGGCAATGTATTGCCATACGTCCATTTCGGTCCAGTTGCTCAATGGGAATACTCTGAACTGTTCTCCGGCAGTTTTTTTGCCGTTAAAAAGGTTCCACAATTCAGGCCTTTGATTTTTAGGGTCCCATTGTCCGAATTCATCTCTGTGCGAGAAGAATCTTTCCTTGGCTCTTGCTTTCTCCTCATCTCTTCTGGCTCCTCCGAAGGCGGCATCGAATTTAAATTCTTCCATCGACTCAAGCAGGGTGATGGTCTGTAAGCCGTTACGGCTTGGATTGGGTCCCTTTTCTTCCACGGCCGTTCCCTTATCGATGGAGTCCTGTACATAACGTATAATCAGCTTAGCACCTACGTCCTTCACCATTTTATCTCTGTAATCCAAAGCTTCCTGGAAGTTATGACCTGTATCGATATGCATCAGAGGGAAAGGCATTTTGCCCGGCCAGAAAGCTTTCTGTGCCAGTCTTACCATCACGATGGAATCTTTTCCTCCGGAAAAAAGCAGTACAGGTCTTTCAAACTGTGCTGCTACCTCACGCATGATGAATATTGCCTCAGATTCAAGCTGCCTTAAATGCGATAAATTATATGACTTCATAGTTGTATGTAAAAGCCCGGCCCTTATGCCGGTCATATTTTAATTCTTTTTAACACGGCCTGCAGCAACTCTTCTTTGCAGCTTTCCAGATCCTTCTGATCTGTTCTCAACTCAACCGATGGGTTCTGGGGCGCTTCAAACGGAGCATCGAGCCCTGTAAAATTTTTAATTTCTCCCTTCCTGGCTTTTTTATAAAGGCCTTTCACGTCTCTCTGCTCGCATACTTCAAAAGGAGCATTGACATAGACTTCGAAATAATCCTTTTCTCCAATAATATCCTTTGCTGCCTGGCGGATTTCCTTTGTCGGACTGATAAACGAACAGATGCTGATAATGCCGCAGTTCAGGAACAGTTTCGATACTTCTGCCGAACGCCGTATATTTTCTGTACGGTCTGCTTCCGAAAAGCCCAGGTTGTTATTGATGCCTGTTCTGAGGTTGTCGCCGTCAAGAAGTTGTGTCAGATACCCTCTTTCGTAAAGATCCTGCTCCAGTGCTTTGGCGATCGTACTCTTTCCGGATCCGGAAAGGCCTACCATCCATATCACAAGAGACTTCTGCTTCAGCAGGGTTTCTTTGTGAGCTCTGTTTAAAATCTTATCAAATATAGGGTGGATGTTCTCCATTCAAATCTCTCCGAATTACAAAAATAACATAAATTGGATTAAATAATAAGAGATTTTTTAAAGTCAGCCCCATTCTGGCCGGAAACGTGGCATTCATGGCAAATGATGTAGGATTTTTCTTATTATTGTACAATTGTACCGAAATTTATGGAATGGAATAAAATTGATATTGAAAAGATCAACCGGATCGCATTGCTGGCGGGTGAGAAGATCATGGAAATATATAATGACGCTGATTTTTCAAAGGTGGTTGACTTTAAAGCAGATCATTCTCCTTTAACGCTGGCAGATAAAGCTTCTCATAACGTCATTGAAGAAGAACTTTTTGAATTGGGGGCAGGCCTTCCGCTCTTATCCGAAGAGGGAAGAACGATTGAATACGACGAACGCAGAGCCTGGAATACCTTCTGGCTGGTGGACCCTCTCGATGGAACAAAGGAATTTATCAAAAGAAATGGAGAATTTACGGTCAATATCGCATTGATCGAACAGGGAACCCCGGTGTTGGGGGTCATTTATGCACCTGCCACCAATAAGCTTTATTATGCCATAAAGGGCCAGGGAGCCTGGAAAAGAGAAGGAGGGAATACTATAAAGATCCAGACTGGCAAAAAAGAAAATAACTGGATCGCGGTGGGAAGCCGCTCCCATTCGGCTCCTGAAGAGCAGACGGTTTTGAGTAAATATCCGGTTACTGACAGTGTATCAATAGGAAGTTCTCTTAAATTTTGTCTTTTGGCCGAAGGACAAGCCGATATCTATTACAGACATGGTCCGACGATGGAATGGGATACCGGTGCCGGACAAGCAATTCTGGAGGCAGCTGGAGGCAAAATGCTTGATAATCAGGGAAATCTATTTGTCTACAATAAACAGTCCTTAACAAACAGCAGCTTTCTCTGTTTATCTCATATAAGATAGCTTATTCCGGCAACCACACGGATGGCTATGGCCCATGAGATTAAAGACAGAAATTGCACTTATTCTGATAGCCAAAAGTCTGGTTTTTGTTGTCATCTGTACCGCGATCTATTATTACAGTGCGGAAGCTGCCCTCGTTACCCAGATTAACAATCAGCTCGAATCGCTTTCTCAGACCAAGGAGCACCGTCTTAAAGGAATCATCGAAAAAAGACTGGAGGAATTATACCTGGTCAATAATAATGCTCTTATAAGCTCCAGCATTGTAAAATATCAGACAAACCATAAAAAATCATTCCTTGCTGATATCAATAAAGTAATTACCGATATCCGGAAAAATATATCCAGTTGCCGGCATATTCATATCCTCGACATGAATGGCTTCACGCTGGCTACTACCAGGAAAAAAGAGGAGCAGAAATTTTTCTGGAGTCGCCAGTGCTTTCTTCACGCGAGAAAAGGAGAACCTTGCCTTCATGAATTTTTTAAAGACGAAGAAAATCGCCTTAATCATTATTCGGCCTCCCGCATCTACTCAGGACTACAGCCCGTCGGAATTGTAATTATCGAATCGGCGGCCGACGAAATTCTTTCTGTCTGTAATGATTATACGGGTCTGGGAAAAACAGGTGAAACGACGTTGTCCAAAAGAGATTTTGACGGATCTGCTCTTTCGGTAACTCCTTTGCGCTTTATGCCAGGGGGAGCTTTACTCAGAAGCGTTCCCAAAGACGACCCGAATTTTGAAATGAATCTTGCCCTGGCAGGCAATGAAAAATTTTTCGAAGATGTGCTCGACTACAGATCCGAGCATGTGATGGCTTCTACCCGATACATTGAAGGTACAGGCTGGGGCATGGTAACCAAAATTGACAGAAAGGAAGGTCTTGCTTCTCTGGATGTTCTCAGAAATATTACTATTATCATCAGTATCATAACAACCATTCTGCTGGTCGTAAGCTCCTATATGTTTGCCGGATATGTAGTAAAGCCAATCAAGCTTATTACCAATACGGCATCGAAGATCAGCGAGGGAGACCTTTCTCAGCGGGTAAACTTCGAAAGTTCTAATGAGCTGGGGGTTCTTGCCAGTTCTTTTAATAAAATGACAGAAAGTCTGATCGAAGCCAGGAAGAAAGTGGAGCACAAAGTGGAAGAGCTTGACCGTTCGAATGAGGCCCTTAATAAATTTGCTTACATCGTATCGCACGATCTGAAAGCACCACTGAATTCGGTAAAAGGAATCACCGAGCTGCTCCAGATGGAGCTAAGCGGTAAGCTTGATGAGGATGGAAAGAAGATGCTGGGAATGTTACAGACCAAGGTGAACGGTATGCAGGAGCTGATCATTACATTACTGCATTACTCGCAGATTGGTTCTGTGCCGGTGAAAGAATCGATCGATCTGAAAGAAGTAGTGGCCCTGGCTATTGAGAATGTATCTCCGCCGGCCCATGTGCAGGTAATCATAGAAAACGAACTGCCCGTTCTTACCTGGGATCGCACCAGCGCACTGCAGGTGTTTCAGAATCTGATCGGCAACGCGGTGAAATATATGAATAAGCCTGAGGGAATTATTAAAGTGGGAGTATGCAGGGAGGAAACACAGTACCGCTTTTATGTTTCGGATAATGGTCCGGGCATAGACCCGAAATATTACCATAAAATTTTCGAGATCTTTCAAACCATTCATGCCAAGACCAGCGACAGCAGTGGGATCGGTCTGGCCATCGTGAAAAAAGTCATTGAAAATGCCGGAGGCAGGGTATGGGTTGAATCAGTGCCCGGCAAAGGCTCATCCTTTATTTTTACCATCCCCTTTCAGTCCTGATACGTCTCCGTTTGTATTTCTTATTCCTTGCGTGTAATTTGTAAAGGTTACATAAAGGGAAACCAGGGAATAAAAGGCATGAGCATCGCTTACTCAATTGTAATTCCAGTATACAACAGCACACAGTCTCTGCAGGAGCTGACCGGAAGAATTGAGTCTGTATTCAGAGATCAGGTTAAAGATTCCTTCGAGATCATTTTTGTAGACGATGCATCGCCTAACCGGGAAACATGGAAAACCCTGGAGCTGCTGGCAAAAAATCATTCTAATGTGCGAGCGGTACAGCTGATGCGGAATTTCGGAAAGCAGGGCGCCATGATGTGCGGCTTTTCAGAAGCGAAGGGCAGTTATGTAATTACCATGGACGACGACCTGCAGCACTTACCCGAAGACATTCCTCTGCTGATCTCGAAAAAAGAACATGATATTGTTATCGGAAATTTTCCCAATAAAAAACACAGCTTCTTTAAAAGAATGCTCAGTCGTCTGAACAGCTGGTTTGAGGAAAAGCTTATTGATAAACCTTCTCACGTCCGGAATACGCCTTTTAAGCTTATCAAAGGAGAAATCATTGCCTTGATCCGAAGTATCAGGACCTCTCACCCTTACGTTCCCGCCCTGCTCTTTTTTGCTACGCGTGATATCGTCATGGTGGATGTCAGTCATAAGGACAGGGCTTACGACAGCTCCGGATTTACGCTGCGGAAAATGTACCGGACTTTTTCCAACATGCTTTTCAATAATTCTTCCTTATTGCTGCAGCTCATAGCCGCCGCGGGCATGGGCATATCTTTCATCAGCTTTGCGATGGGATGTTATTTTCTGTATAAAAAAATATACATCGGCATCGGAGTCCCAGGCTGGGCTTCCCTCATGATCATACAACTTTTTATCGGCGGATTGATCCTCTTCTCGATCGGTGTGGTGGGGGAATACCTGATCAGGATCATCAACGGCATAGAAAACAAGCCCGCTTTCTTTATACGAAGAAAGGCCGGAGAATAATCCTTATGGAATCCAAGACCGTCGTGATCCTGCAATCCAATTATATTCCATGGAAGGGCTATTTCGATCTGATTAATCTGGCGGATGAATTTATTTTTTACGACGATGTGCAGTATACCACGGCTGACTGGAGAAACAGAAACAGGATCAAAACTCCGGATGGCCTGCGCTGGCTGACCATTCCTGTAGGCGATGACATCAACCGGAATGTGAACGAAGTGGAATTTGCCGGACAGGGATGGAAGCGAAAGCATAAAGACATTCTTATCCAGCACTACAGGTATGCGAAGCATTTTCCATCTTACCGCTTTCTGCTGGATATGCTTTACGATAATCAGATAAACAATCTGAGCGCTTACAATCAATACACCATTCGGGAGATCTGCAAAGCACTTCACGTCTCTACCCGATTTTCCAACTCCACCGATTATAAGAGAGAAGAAGGCAAGACGGGCAGGCTGGTGGGAATGCTGAAGCAGGCGGAGGCCACCCATTTTATCTGCGGACCTGCCGCAAGATCATACCTGGACGAAGAGATGATCCGTCAGGCAGGAATACATCTTAGTTATTTTGATTATTCAGGCTATCCGCAATATCCTCAGCTTTACGGCGATTTCAGTCATGAAGTATCCGCGCTCGATCTGATCTTTAACATGGGAGATGAATCGGCCCGTTATCTGAAAACCTTTAAGACCAAATCATGAATCCGTTTTTTGTCACTGGACTTTACCGTTCAGGCACTACCCTGCTTGAAAAGCTGATCGCGGCAGACCTGTCCGTTGCCTTGTTTTCACAGCCCTGCGCTCCCTTATTCTTTCATGCCAAGAATAAAATTCATACAAAGCTGGGACTTAAAAACAGACAACCGCTTGATCCTTCATTTCCCGATCCGGGATATAGCTGGAAGGAGCTTTACGGTTTGCTGGAATCGGAAATTTTTACTCAGGAAGATCTGAAGGAAGTTTTCACCGATATCAGAAATTACAGTGGAATCCTGACCTCCGAAGTGCAGCAGTTGCAAGGTAAAATTGCAGAAGGAAATTTTCTGGCCGTATTTTCACAGGTTCTGACTCTGCTGAATGAGCAGCAAAAACCATATGCCGGCAGCAAAGAAATTTTGTGCGAAGAATTTACGCCTTATTTTATCAGCCACGGTATTAAGTCGATCATCATCGTGCGCGACCCCAGGGATATGATCTGTTCTCTGAATTTCGGCAGAGGTGCTGAATTCACCGGTTTGATCAGGCCGCTGCTGTATTCACTTCGCCTATGGAGAAAGAGCATTGCCTTCTCTATTCTGAATGCACCTTCGCCTGACTTTAAAATGCTTCGCTATGAAGACCTGGTTTCTGACCGGCAAGGTGTAATGGACGAAGTATTTCTTTTCCTCGGACTCAGGCCTGGCTCCGGAATAGAATTACCGGATTCATGGAAAGGGAACTCTTCTTTCGGCGATCTGGAAACGGTATCTGAAAGCTCGCTGGGTAATTACAAAAGAATGCTGGACGCTAAGACAATTTCCTATATCGAAAATGTGTGTCGTCCCGAAATGAACTGGGCCGGCTATGAACTGGAGAATTCACATCTCAGAGTGGAAAGCATTCGTTCCTATCAGGAGCCTTTCAAAGTCAATCATAGGAATTTCGATCCCGGATATTCTTCGGATATCATTAACCTTCAGGAAGAGATGGTCCGCATCAGGCTGCTGAGAGAAAAGACCATTCGTCCGGAAGAGCAGGTTTCCTACTTTCTTTTCCCTGAGGTATATCATACATTAAAAGACAGCTACTGATGGAAATTAAAATCGTGGTCTCCGAAGATGGTTCCAATACCTTATACAGGCCGGACCTGAACGAAACATACCATTCCCTGCATGGAGCCGTGCAGGAATCGGAACATGTTTTTCTGAAGCATGGAATTATGCATCTGGCTCAGAAAAAAAAGAATCTGAGCATCCTTGAAGTTGGTTTCGGCACGGGTCTGAATGCTTTACTCAGCTACAGACTTTCGATGCAGGAGGGATTGCAGATCGAATACCACACCGTTGAAGCATTTCCTTTGCCGGATGATCTGGTAAAACAGCTGAACTACCCTTCCATTTTTGCCGCCGAAAAGCTGGATGAATTTTTTCAATACATGCACGCTTGCGCCTGGGAGAAAGACCATAAACTCGGATCAGGATTCAGCTTTCATAAATATCTGACCAGGCTGGAAGACTTCAACCCCGAAGGACTTAAAGCCGATGTGATTTTCTACGATGCTTTTGCACCCGCCAAACAGCCGGAAATGTGGGAAGTTGATAAGTTTCAGAAAATGTATTCCCTGCTGAATGTGGGTGGAATATTGGTAAGCTACTGTGCCAGCGGACAGTTTAAAAGAAATCTCAAAGCGGCAGGCTTTGCAGTAGAGGCTTTGCAAGGTCCTCCCGGTAAGAAGGAGATGACCAGAGGTGTGAAGTAATTGATCGTACTATTGTTTTGGACCATCTCCTGAAATAACGGTTATATTCTCACTTTTTTTCTTCTTCATCCGGCAGGTTTCCAGAAACAGCACTCCTTTTTCCCGCGACTCTTTTCCTTTATAGCTCAACGTAATAAAAGAAGGCTGACATACAGTTCCCCAGAGCTGATCTGTTTCATCCGAAGGCAAACAGATCAATGGAACGCTTGCTTTTCCTGTCGGACTTATTTCAAAGGATAATTTTCTGGAATGAAAGCTGAGCTTCCCCCGGGTCAGAAATCCGGATGGTTCCTCGGCATACACCATTTCTGTAAGGCAGCAATTTTTTTCTAGTCCTCCGACCAGCCGTTTGCCTGTATTTTCGAAGCAGAAAAATTGTCCGGGTGTTCCTAAAACATTGATATTGTCCGATACGAAGTGAAACCAGGTCCAGCCATCGCCCATCCGGTCGGGAGAGCCAGTGAACCAGCCTTGTTCGTGGTAAGCCTTTCCGCTCAGGTCGATTTTTTTGTCCTGAAGTTTCAGGTCGCAGACTACTTTGCCTTGAGGCATATGGGCGGCATAGCGGTAGGCAAGACCTTTCACTTTGCGTTTGAAAAGGCTGGTAACCGTCGAGCTCATGCTTCCCCTTGGGAAGGGAGAAAAAGCTTTTCCGTCAGAATTAATCTTTACAGAACCCTGAATGCTGTCGAGATAGAAGCTGACCGTATAATTTCTGGCTTTCAGGTCATGCATTCTGACGATCTCGAAACAGGGAGCTTTAATGCGATCATCGTTGTATTGAACTTGCGCCGCATCGAATATTTTTTGTTCGGACACGACTCGTCCATCGGGATACATGTAGCTGAAATAAAAAAGAGATTTATAGGTGGGCATTTTTTCTTTTTTATCCCACCATTGGTAAGGCGTGAAAAGAAAAACCAGAACAGAGCCGTCCTCCAGCACACAATCGTAATACCACCATTGCGTCATGGCTTTTTCACCGGTAAAATTCAGGGTTTCTGTTTTTCTGAGTCTTTTATCAGACTGTACTTTATGAAGCTGCCGGAGAGGGGAACATGCAAGGCAGAAAAATAATAAGAGAGAAAGGGGTAGCTTCATTATATGCGTGTTAAATACGCATATAATGGGATCTGGTTACGAAATATAGAGGATTAAGCCCAAATCATGAAAATAAGCTGTTTTTAAAGGATAAGCCTTCTTTTTTTGATGGAGTACCCGAAAAATACTCCTGTAAGTATGACTGGAATGAAACCGAAGATGCCGATCCAGAAAAGCGGCTTGATGATATAATCGACGATGGGGGTTTCATGTTCGCTGAAATGATGAATACCTTCCTGAAAGAATCCGATGCTGCTGGCCAGGGTGGCGGAGATGATCAGCGTAAGGAATGCATATTTAATTCCGGTAAAAAAAGGATTTCTTTTTCTGATAAGAATTTCCACGCCGCTCATTTGTCCGAAGAAGAATCCAAGTGTATAGAGGAATGCAATGCCGCTCAGAATATTTAATGTATATCCAAACTCAGAGATCCATAAAAGAGATTTGACAAATCCTTCTGTCGTCCATAATAAGGCGATGATCAGGTAAGAAATTATAAGACCAAGGGTAATGGATATCAGGGCTTTTTTGCGGCCGATCTGTTTTGCTCTGCTGATGTTCATAGAAAAAATCGAATGTTTATAGTTGGATTTGCAAACCTGATGCCAAAAACCGGGAACTCACATTTATGTTCAGATGCTCAGCGAATTAATTGGAATTAGTTATTAATACTGATAGGAAAGCGGCTTTGTTTTCGATTTAACTCCAATGCTGTCATCCTGAGGAACGAAGGATCTGGTGACCTGTCAGGGAAGAGGCCACGGATTGAGATGAGTCATCGGATGACGTCCGCCGGCGGAAATGATTCATAATCAAACCTTCAATAATTACTCTCGTATAAGAAATTAAATTTTTAGTCTCACAAAAATCCAATCTTGAAATTTATGGATGCACCCGCACTTATCAGTAAATACGATTTTGGCATGGCTCAGGGAGGACTTATTGGTTTTACCGCCCAGAATGAAATCTATTCAGAGATTATGTTCTCCAAGAAACTCTCTCCTGTTTCCGGAATTACGGAGGTGAGATTGAAAAAGGCAGCAATGAGTCCGAAAATTTGCATTGACATGAAATACAATGACAATGGCAAAGAAAAAATGTTCCAAAGTGTTTATGCTGATAGCGCGGATGAAAAAGGAGTACAATTCGTCAAAGAGCTCCGGTCAAAACTTTCCAGCACGACCCCATGGAAAGATGAAAGGAAAATATACCAGGATTTCTTAGACCTGAGCGAACCCAGGGTTTATGATCTGCAGATCATGTTCTTCCTGAAATCAAAAGGTTTTGCCGGCAGCGGACGCACGATGCAGATTATTATGAATTACTTTATGCTTTGTATCACGACTCTTTTTATTACGACTCCGCTTCTGATCTATGTTATAGCGGCCAAATGCCATCAGGTGCGTACCGATGGAGATGGTATTTCCATCAAAAAACTGCTCGCAACCGTCATCTCATGGGAGGATGTGACGAGTGTCGAACCTCAGAAATATGTGATCACGAAAACGGGGCAAGGCGCCTATGAAGAAGTGACGCTTATTAATTTTTTCGTGAACAGCAAAGATGGCAAAAAGCATAAATTCACGATCAGATCGTATGAAGCCAAAGCTTTTATGAATGAAATCATCGCCAGAAAAAAAGCACCCGCCGAGTATGCAGGTTGGTTTCTTTAAATCTTATCCCACTCAAAAATCTTTTTACTACCATCCAGACTTAGGAAAATTCCGGACTCAGGATCATAATCTCCTTTTTGTTGGTCTATGGGATTATAACCCGAAATTAAAGACTGATAAACCAGGGCGGATAAATGCTCGGCTTTATTTTCAGGCAGCCAGCCGCTTTCCCGGGCCAGTGCAAGAAGTTCTTCCGTTCCATAGTGTTTAAATAGGAATTCCCATCCATCGGCGGTGATATAGCCCTGTGAAATACTGCAATCGTAAAACAAGGCAGTCACTGATTTTTTATCGGATAATTCTTTGAAGGAATACAGCAAGCCTTTCGGCTCAGGTTGTTTGCTCCAGGCGAGGGGTGTCAATTGAGGCGTTGGTTAAGGTTAGGTTTGTGGTTTCAAGTGTCATTCCGTTTGTGAGGACACAAACGGTGGCAGGGAGAATTAGTAGCTATTTCCTCTTTAATTCCGCAAATTCCTTTGCAAAATAAGTAAGAATGATTTTTGCTCCGGCTCTTTTGATGCAGGTCAGGCTTTCGTGCATGGCTTTGTCTCCATCGATCCAGCCTTTGGCGGCCGCGGCTTTGACCATGGCGTATTCTCCGCTCACGTTGTAGCCCGCAATAGGCAATTCGAAGTTGTCGAAGAGTAATTTGATCACATCCAGGTAAGCCAGGGCTGGCTTGACCATTAAAAAGTCGGCGCCTTCCACCATGTCGAGTTCCGCTTCGATCAGAGCCTCGGCCTGGTTGGCAGGGTCCATCTGGTAGGTTTTTTTATCTCCGGCTTTAGGTGCCGAGTTCAGCGCATCACGGAACGGTCCGTAAAAAGCGCTGGCATATTTGGCCGTATAAGCCATGATGGATACATCGGTAAAGCCTTCGCTGTCGAGCAGCTCGCGGATATAGCCTACGCGCCCATCCATCATATCCGAAGGTCCGATGATATCCGCGCCGGCTCTCGCCTGCGCCAGCGCCATCTTGCCCAGGATCATCAGGGTTTCGTCGTTCAGGATCTTTCCGTTTTTGACCAGTCCGTCATGCCCGTCCGAACTGTAAGGATCCATCGCCACATCGCTCATGATGCAGGCTTCGGGGAAATTTCTTTTTACCTCCTCGATGGTTCTGATGTATAAGCCCCGGTCGTTATGGCTTTCTTTGGCGTATTTATCTTTAAGCTCTTCGCTGATGTTCGGGAATAAAGCAAAGGTGTGCAGTCCGAGCTTCATGCAGGACTCGATTTCCTTGAGCAGAAAATCCTGGGAGAAGCGGAAGATGCCCGGCATAGAAGCAACTTCCGATTTGGTTGCTTTTCCTTCAATCACAAACAAAGGAAAGATCAGGTCGCTGACAGAGACTTCATGCTCTCTCACCATAGACCGGATGACTTCTGATTTTCGGTTTCTTCTGGGTCTCCTCATAGTGCTCAGTGCTCAGTGCTCAGTGCTCAGGATAAAAAAATATTTTGAATCCTGAGTACTGTAGCTTCTGGCATTTAGAAATTTAAAATGGTTTTTTCGATGATGTCGCAGCATTCGTTGATCTGCGTCTCGGTAATGACAAGGGGAGGTGCAAAGCGGATGATATCGCCATGGGTCGGTTTTGCCAGCAGTCCGTTTTCTTTCAAGGCCAGGCATACATCCCATGCTGTTCTTCCATCGCTGGTTTCTTTGATCACGACGGCGTTGAGCAATCCTTTTCCCCGTACGCTTACTATATGGCCGCTCTTTGCCTTCAGTTCATTCATTCTCCTTCTGAAAAGCTCACCCATTTTCGCCGCGTTCTCGATCAGTTTTTCATCATTGATGACGTTCAGGGAAGCGATTGCTACGGCGCAGGCCATAGGATTTCCTCCGAAAGTCGAACCATGTTCGCCCGGTTTGATGGTGAGCATGATCTCGTTGCGTGCAAAAACAGCCGATACCGGGTAGGTACCTCCTGAAAGAGCCTTTCCTAATATAAGGAGGTCGGGATGCACAGCTTCATGGTCGGAAGCCAGCATTTTACCCGTTCTTCCGATGCCCGTCTGGATCTCGTCCATCATCAGGATCACATTGTATTTTTTACAAAGCTCTTCTGCTTTTTTAAGATAACCCTGGGCCGGAACATAAACGCCCGCTTCTCCCTGGATCGGTTCCACCATAAAGCCAGCGACTTTCGGATTTTTCAAAGCTGTTTCCAGGGCGTTGATATCGTCGTATGGAATAACCTGATAACCAGGCATAAAAGGTCCGAAGTTATTTCTTGAATCAGGATCGGTAGAGGCAGAGATAATTCCGGTAGTACGGCCATGGAAGTTTCGTTCCACGACGACGATCACCGCTTCATTGGAAGGAATTCCTTTTACCTGGTAGCCCCATTTTCTGGCCAGCTTAACGGCCGTTTCGGTAGCTTCGGCACCTGAATTCATCATCAGCACCTTATCGTATCCGAAGGTTTCGCAAAGGAATTTCTCGCATTCGCCCAGCTTATTATTATGGA